>NZ_JBFUIU010000957.1:0-3120 GCF_056401695.1 Variovorax sp. P4_D9 | reverse complement strand
AGTCGAAGTGCAGAACGGGCTTGAGCCCGTGGCCGTGTTCTCGATGAAGTTGTTGCCGCGCTGGCGCAGCGTGTCCCAGAAGAGGATCGAACGCTGAGCGGCATCGACCGCATAGTTGTACCAGCCGAGCGGATCCACCGGCGCCGTCATGCCCGCCGGCGAGTCGTGGCCGACGTCCGACAACGCCTGGCTCACTCGCTGGGCGAACTTGTCGTTCGCCACCTGCATCCGCTTGTTGAACACCGCGATAAGCTTTGCGCCGACCTCTTGGCTACGCGCAATCCGAGTTCCCGTTTCCATGCTTCCTCCGTCCTTGAAACCAGACGCTAGCGAGCTTGTAGCAGATCGCGCCAGCGATCGCGATGACAAAGAACTAATAGTTACAGGAAAGGTGCGCTACGACGGCGCTGGATGGCACGCGAAGCGATGGGAAAGACCAAGCTGCAAGCGCTGGCCGATCGCGGGTACTTCAATGGCCCAGAACCCAAGGCTTGCGAAGACGCGGGCTTCACGACCTACGTTCCCAATCCGATGACCTCGAACGCGAAGGGCGAAGGGCGAGGGGCGAGGGGCGAGGGGCGCTTCGACAAGAGCGACTTCATCTATATCGCGAAGGACGAATAGTATCCGCGGGCGAGCGGGCCATCTTCAGATTCAGCACGATCGAAAAAATGGCCTCAACGCGCGCTTCTACTGGACCAGCGCTTGCCTCAGGTGTCCCATGAAGGATCAATGCACGCCCAGCGACTACAGACGTATCCGACGATGGGAACACGAGGCGGTGCTCGAACGCGTCCAGCAACGTCTTGATCGCAAACCTGTTGCGATGACGCTGCGAAGGTGCACCGTGGAGCACATGTTCGGCACGCTCAAGTACTGGATGGGTTCAACCCATTTCCTCATGAAGACACTGCCGCATGTGAACACGGAATTGAGCCGCACATGCTGGCAGCGCATGATCGCGATGCCGGGTATGAGCCAAACGATGAAGGCAATCAGGCTGATGGGGGCGTGAGCCTCCTCAATGGCCGTTGCAACTCCCTCGGCGACTCAGCGCGTGCCAAGTCGCCCGTTTCTGCGACGAGACCACTGGATGACTTCAAGGCGTCGATGACGCTGTTGCGGCCGCATCATCGGCACGTTCAATCGCCGAAACCGTTTCCACACAGCCTCGGCCAGTACCGGACCTTCCCGACGACGCCACAGTTCGCTATGCTCGCAGCAGTTGGGACGGCGTCTTCGTCACGTCAAAATGCCGCTGAACCCGGCCGTCAGACCGTTGATGGGAGAGWTCGTGAAGAAGATGGCGAGTGCAATTCTTCTGTGCCTGGCCGGCTGCGCAAGCACCCCGTCTCAGGGCTATTCGATATGCTCGACTCAGCCAGGTACCTATGCGTGCCAGATCGAGCAATACCAAAACGTGGGCTTCTGATGTTGTCTTGGTTGAGACCGAAAGGCAGAATCCGGCGGCCAATGCCGGTCGTTCCCTGTGGCCGCTTGGGGTGGTCAATGGCACGACCCTGAAAACCGCCGATAGGGCATTCAGGCGGAATCCCGACGCAGTGCCTTGTAGATTGCGTCCATCAGTTGCTGCTGCGGGTAGGGCTTCTGCAGGAAGTCCACGGCGCCCTCTTTGATGGCTTGGAAAGCGGTTGGTATGTCGACACTGCCGCTGATGAACACAATCGGCAGGTCGACGCTGATTTCGTCTAGGCGCTTCCGCAACTCGACCCCATTCATCCGCGGCATGTGCAGGTCCAGCACCAGGCAGCCACGCCAAGCGGGGTCGAGGGCAGCTAGGAACTCCAATGCCGAACCGAAGACCGCGGCAGCCAGTCCGACGGAAACGACTAGCTCGCGAATCGAATCGCGGCACGCCTCGTCGTCATCGATGATGAACACAGTGGGTTCGCCCACGGTCGCACCCTTTACAGTAAGCAGCGCCAGCAGGAACAAGGTCCGTCGAGGACTGGCCGATACGCCCTCGCGCCCAAGCTACCGTGAACCTAGCGCCGAATGGAGTTCTTCGAAATTGTCCTTTGGTGCGGAGGAAATGGGCCGCCTCCACAATGTTGAGGAGATTTCAGCCGCGGCACTGTGAGGGACAGGAGTGAACCTATGTGGTCACGGCGGCGGCCGCCGCAGGATGCGGCAGAGGCAGACGGTCGGCCATGGCTTCCGAAGCGCGCGCGCACTGACCACGCGGCGGGCAACAATCGGCCAGAAGCCGCCGCTCGGGGGATGCCCTCYCTCAAATGAACTGCAACGAAAATCAAACTGAGGCGACTCAAGACGACTGAGGCCGCGGGCCGAACACCACCACACTCCAGTCGAACCTCAGGACTACATCGAGTGTCCGGAAGATTGGGGGTGGCTTGATCCTTGCGTTGCACCTACGTGGCATTCAGGGGCCAAGCAGCAGTTCATTTGCGTCGAAGCCGCTTCGCGCCGCGGGTTCGATTGAGGACCTGACCGGCCGCTTCGGGGAAATCTGTACGGCCGGTATGGGCCCTGACGATCGAGGTGGCCCGATCCCACCCGCTCTCACTCCCCTCCGCCCGTTCATCGCGATGCGCTTCGATGAAGCGCTCGATGCGACGGGCCGTTTCCCTTGGCTGCGTCAGCACGAACAGGCGGCCGGAGTCGATCATCTCCAACGTCGCGCGCCGCAGGCCGCCAGCGAGGATGCGGCCGTGGACCGGTGACAGGCGGCTCACGGCCCGCAGCGTGCCGCAGCAGCAGTACATCAGCGACGACGGGCAGGCCGCGCCGAAGGCCAAGGCCAAGGTGCGCGTCACTGAGATCTTTCGCAGTGCGCTGGCACGGCGCACCATCCCCTTGAGCATCACGATCTGGATGACCTACGGCGCCCAGATCTCGGTGCTGACCTTGATGCCGACCATCCTGGTCGGCCTCGGCTACAGCATGTCGAAGAGCCACTCTTGTCCAAGACAGAAGGCGTTGAGCCATCCCGATGCGTGGGGTAAAAAGTTGTCGCCAAACGAACTTCCACCCCACTCACGAGAGGCCCAACGTGAAAGCATCATGCAGCATGTTCAGTCAGATCCTCAAGCTGATTCCGCGCATCGAGTTCGAGCACATCGTCAAGCGCACCCAGGC
>NZ_JBFUIU010000956.1:0-3124 GCF_056401695.1 Variovorax sp. P4_D9 | reverse complement strand
GAAGAACGGCTGCCCGGTCGGTCCGGGCCGGGGCTCGGGTGCCGGCTCGTTGGTCGCCTATGCGCTCAAGATCACCGACCTCGATCCGCTCGAATACAAGCTGCTGTTCGAACGCTTCCTGAACCCCGAGCGGGTCTCGATGCCCGACTTCGACATCGACTTCTGCCAGGGCAACCGCGACCGCGTCATCGACTACGTCAAGGACAAGTACGGCCGCGACGCCGTGAGCCAGATCGCCACCTTCGGCACCATGGCCGCACGGGCCGCGATCCGCGACGTCGGCCGGGTGCTCGACATGAGCTACATGTTCTGCGACGGCATCAGCAAGCTGATCCCGAACAAGCCGGGTCAGCCGGTGACGCTGCAGTACCCGCCGTCACCCAAGCCCGACAACGACAAGAACAACTACGCGATCGAGATGGAGCCGCAGCTCGCGGCCCGGATCGAGAAGGAGGAAGAAGTCCGCATGCTGGTCGAGCTGGCGCAAAAGCTCGAAGGCATGACGCGCAACATCGGCATGCATGCCGGCGGCGTGCTGATCGCGCCCGGCAAGCTCACCGATTTCTGCCCGCTCTACCAGCAGCCCGGCAGCGACTCGGCCGTGAGCCAGTACGACAAGGACGACGTCGAGGCGGTCGGCTTGGTCAAATTCGACTTCCTGGGTCTTGCCACGCTGACCATCCTCGAAATCGCCAAGGACTTCATCGTCGCGCGCCACAAGGGTCAGGAAGACTTCGCGTTCGAGAACATTCCGCTCAACGACGTGCCCACGTACAAGCTGTTCTCCGAAGGCAAGACCGAGGCCGTGTTCCAGTTCGAATCGCGCGGCATGCAGGGCATGCTGAAGGATGCGCGGCCGACCCGGCTCGAGGACCTGATCGCGCTCAATGCGCTGTACCGGCCGGGCCCGATGGACCTGATCCCGAGCTTCGTGGCGCGCAAGCACGGCCGCGAGCCGGTCGAGTATCCGCATCCACTGGTGGCCGAGATGCTGTCCGAGACCTACGGCATCATGGTCTATCAAGAGCAGGTGATGCAGACCGCGCAGATCCTCGGCGGCTACTCGCTCGGCGGCGCCGACCTGCTGCGCCGCGCGATGGGCAAGAAGAAGGCCGAGGAGATGGCCGAGCACCGCGAGATCTTCCGCAAGGGCGCGGCCAAGAACAACATCGACCAGAAGAAGGCCGACGAGATCTTCGACCTGATGGAGAAGTTCGCGGGCTACGGCTTCAACAAGTCGCACGCGGCCGCGTACTCGCTGCTGGCGTACCACACAGGTTGGCTCAAGGTCCACTACACGGCCGAGTTCTTCTGCGCCAACATGACCGTCGAAATGGACGACACCGACAAGCTCAAGGTGTTGTTCGAGGACGCGCAGAAGAACTTCGGCATGAACTTCGAGCCGCCGGACGTGAACCGCGGCGACTATCGCTTCGAGCCGGTCACCGACAAGGTGATCCGCTACGGGCTCGGCGCGGTCAAGGGCACCGGCCAGCTCGCGGTCGAAGCCATCGTCAAGGCGCGCGAGGAGGGCGGCGCGTTCAAGAGCCTGTTCGACTTCTGCGTCCGGGTGGACCGCCAGCGCATCAACAAGCGCACGGTCGAGGCGCTGATCAAGGCCGGCGCCTTCGATTCGCTGCAGCAGAACCGGGCCTCGCTGGTCGCCTCGGTCGACCGCGCCTTCGAGTTCGCCAACGCGACCCAGGCCAATGCGGCGCAGGTCGACATCTTCGGCGACTGCGAGCACGGCTCGGCCACTCAGGAGCCCGGCCTCGTCGACGCCATGCCCTGGGGCGTCAAGGAACGTCTGACCTACGAGAAGACCGCGGTCGGCTTCTACCTGTCGGGGCACCTGTTCGATGAGGTCGAGCACGAGGTGCGGCGCTTCTGCAAGCGCCAGATCGACGACCTGCTCGACAGCCGCGAGCCGCAGGTGATCGCCGGCATCGTGAGCGACTTCCGCGTCATCAACGGCCAGCGCGGACGGCTCGCGATCTTCAAGCTCGACGACAAGTCGGGCGCCATCGACGCCACCGCCGACGAGGCGCTGTTTAACGCCAACCGCAGTGTGCTGAAGGACGACGAACTGGTGATCGTGAGCGGGCGCCTGCAGCCCGGGCGCGGCGGCTTCGAGGCCCGCTTCCAGGTCCAGCAGGTGTGGGAGCTCGCGGCCGCGCGCTGCCGCTTCGGCAAGTTTCTGCGCGTCGCGGTCAACGGCAAGGCGCCGGACATCGCGCGGCTTGTGAAGGACTTCCCACCGCGCACCGAGCAGAGTGAGCACGGCGAACTGCAGCAGGGGCTGGGCGTGCGCCTGTCGCTGGCCCGCGGCGGCGCCCAGGTCGAGCTGCAACTGGGCGAGCGCGCGAAGTTTTTTCCGACCGATGCAGCACTGGCGAGCTGGATGGCGCAGGCGGATGCGGGCAGGGCGGCGGTGGTCTACGAATAGTGGTCCTGCCGCCCATGCTCACTCTTGACCAGCAGCTTGTCCTGCTGGATTTGCGGGCTGCCAGGGACGACCAGCCGCCTACGCCGTCACATCGATGTAATCAACCTGACTGGCCGGTTCGGGGATCGGCATGCCATCTTCGCGCAGCCCATCGATATGGAAGGCGATCGCCTCCTTGATTTCCGCTTCGATCTCGGCGACCGTTTCCCCGGTGGCCACGCAGCCCGGAAGATCCGGCACGTAGGCGGAGTAGTTGCCGGCTTTCTCGATGACGACGGCGTAGCGCATACAACCGCACAATTTCAGATCGGCTTGCTTCCGAATACTGTTCAGCGTCCCAGGTGCGAGATCAGCGCTGGGCTTGCCGGCGACAGTCACGCGGCCGGGCTTGCTTGCGTTTTGACCTGGCGATGGCTTCCTCGCGTCGCCACCAAGTGCCAACCGTCTGCCTGGAGCAACCGAAGCAGTTCGCTGACTTTCATGCGGGAAGGATAGCAGCAGTGTCGGTCCTGTTCGCCCGCTTCATCTTCCCAGGCGAGATCAGCGCTTCGGCCGCAGCGTCACGCTCAGCCGTGGTGGTACCGTGCCATCGATGTCGCGCGGCAGCTTCTCGGTCTTCTGCAGGGCGCGCAGGGCGGCGTCGTCCCAATTTGGCAGGCCGCTCGACTTGACCAGCGC
>NZ_JBFUIU010000955.1:0-3126 GCF_056401695.1 Variovorax sp. P4_D9 | reverse complement strand
GGCGTGGTGTCGACGCCGCCGTAGTACTTGCCGAAAGGCAATTCGTCGACGGCCGCCATCTCGCCCTTGCGCGTCTCGTGCATGATCTTTCCCGGCTCGGCATCGCGAAAGCTCGAGGTCTCGATGGCCTGGTGCGCGGCGAGGAAGGCCAGCACGCCGCGCGCCAAGGCCGGATCGATCCACAGCGTCTGCATGGCCGTGATCACCGCATCGCGGCCGAAGGGTGTGGAAAACCAAGGGATGCCGGCGTAGGGATAGGGGCCGGTCGGCAACTCGGTGGTCAACAGGGCCAGGTCGGCTTCGGACTTGTCGATCCACGCCTGGAACAGACGGCTCGACACGCAAAGTCGCGCTGCGCGACGGCGGCGCACCCGCAGGCTGCGACGCGCCTGTGCCGCGCCGTCACGGTAGCGATGGCGCGACGGCAGGCCCGGCGCGGCCGCGACCTCGACGTAGAGCTCCCAGCGACCGCCGCCTTCGAGCAGGATGTTGAACTCGGCACCGCTGTCGGTGAGGCGCCGCGGCACCTCAGAGAAAGACACCACGACGCTGCGCCAGACGGCATCGAGGCCCTGGTAGCGCAACACGACGCTCCGGTCGCCCACCTGGGCCACGCCGAGTTCGCCCCGCTTGGGCCTGCTTTGGCCCCGGACTTCGAACATGTCGCGAAAGTCCGCCGCGTAGAGGAGCTGGATCGGCACGCGCGCGATCACGTCGCTGTAGTTGACCAGTGTGATGCGTTCGTGCACGCCGTCGCCGCACAAGAAGCGGCGTCGTTCAAGATGTATCACGCCCTGCGGCAGGGAGCTTTCCCCCAAGGGGGGCAGTGGATGGTTGACCATGTGCGCCGTGAAGAAGGCATTGTCCTGGCTGACGGCACTCGACAGCAGCGCGGGCTGGCGTCCGTTCATCATCAGACGGAACATCGAGAGGATGCGCGTGTCGTTGTGGAACAAGCCGTCGCCTTCGCCGGTGATGTCGCCGAAGGTGTCGGCGACCAGGAAGGTGTCCCCCTCCTTGAGGACGAACAGACGCTGCGCGGCGCGCGCCGGCGGCGCGGGCCATGCGTCCTGGTCGGGCGCCGTCTCGGCTGTGCCGCGCGGATCGGCCGACGGGGATTCGCTCACGCCGCCTCCCCTTCGAGCAAGGCGGCCCGGTTGTCGCGTGCGAGCTGCCAGTAGAGATGCGCATAGCGCCGTGCCATCGCCTGCGCGGTGAATCGCTGCTCGAAGGCGGCCCGCACGCCATGGCGCGGCAGCCGCCGCACCGCCTCGACCGCTGCGACGGCCTGATCGATGTGATCGACGATGCAGCCTGTCACGCCGTCCTCGACAATCTCGGGAACCGAACCGCAACGGTATGCGATCACCGGCGTACCGCAGGCCATGGCCTCGATCATCACGAGCCCGAAGGGCTCGGGCCAGTCGATCGGAAACAACAGGGCGCGCGCGTCGCCGAGGAAGCGGCTCTTCTGTGCGTCCCCGATTTCTCCGATGAATTTGATCAGGGAATGATCGAGGAGGGGGCGAATCTTGTCCTCGAAGTACGCGCGGTCGACCTGGTCCACCTTGGCTGCGATGACCAGGGGCACGCCCGCCGCCTTCGCAATCTCGATGGCGCGATCGGGCCGCTTTTCGGGGGATATCCGGCCCAGGAACGCCAGGTAGTCGCCGCGCGCCGCCTCGCTGAAGCGGTAGTGGCCGTCGGCGATGCCGTGGTGCACCGTACCGTACCAGTTGGCCTCGGGCAGCGGCTTGCGCTGGTCGTCCGAAATTGACACGAGCGGGAACTCCTTCCATCGTCTGTAGGTGTCCGGCAGGTCGGCAATGTCAAGCCGACCGTGCAAGGTCGTCAAGGTACGCCCAGCCAGTTCTTCGAACAAGGGGAAATGCAACATGTCGATGTGGAAATGCAGCACGTCGAACTGGTCAGCTCTTCGCCTCACCTCCTGCAGCAACGAGAGGTGGCTGGCCAGGTCCGATTTGAGGGGTCGCGGGTCCAGGCGCAGGGATTGTTCCCGCGTGGCAACGAGCGCCGCCCGCGTTCGCGCATCGCCGGAGGAGAACAGAGTGACGTCGTGCCCCTGGTCCACGAGCGCGTCCGTCAGGTGTGCCACCACCCTCTCCGTTCCACCGTACAGCCGCGGCGGCACGGCTTCATACAAAGGGGCGATCTGTGCGATCCTCATGGCTTTGTCTCCCACGCTGGCGCCACGGCGTCGTGCCGCGGCGCATATTCGTCAGTCCTGCTGCTTGTGAACGCCGATCTCAGGTGCCAACAGGACCACGGCACCCCAGCAAAAAAGCGACGTTCATTCAGCGACGCGAGCGGTCACGTGGGATGGACCTTGTTTCGAGGTAGGAACGGTCGTACTGCACGCCTCGCTCACGGGAGGGATCACGAGAAAGGCGAAGAGCCGCTGAGGCAGGGTCGTGACGCGCCGGCGCTCCCCCTCGTATCACGGACCTGCCGGGGGCTGGCCGTTGATGGACGGCAGACAACGCGCCGGGCCTGCGGGGCGACCGCTGTGCGCGAACGCCTTGGATGACCCGGCGTTCCAGCACCGGGGCCATTGCAACAGGAGCGACGCCTTTTGCGACTTGGATCACGACGTGAAGTCATGCGCCGTCTGGCCGGTTGGCAACGGACGAACCTATGCCACACAGGAAACTCGCGCGCGAAAATCTCCGCGAGCTCGCTCATGCCGGCACTCCCATGGCGGTGCCATCGGAGGACCCCGCCGCGGTTGTGCGACCGCCCGGATCAGGGAGTCGGCAAATCCGCCCGCGGCTCGTGCCACGCGCCTGACGCTCGTCGTGACCCGCGGGCGAGCGCTCCAGGCAATGGCAGCACCCAATGCCTCGAGCGCGTGGACGACGTCGACTCCTCGCCGCACGCCACGTGCCGAAAGCCGCCCGCGCGACGATAGGCCGCTGCCGACACACCGAGGTTCGCGCCATGATGTGTCGATGCGCATCGGCGTCCGTGAACGCGAGCCACCGGGCACCTCTCGCGAGGAGGAGCTCGGCGCCGGCGGCCCTTGCCGCGCCGACGTTGCGCGCCTGGACGGGCAACGTCATCGCCCCTGCTTGCGCCGCCAGGGCACCTGTATGGTCCGTGCACGAG
>NZ_JBFUIU010000954.1:0-3140 GCF_056401695.1 Variovorax sp. P4_D9 | reverse complement strand
TTCCTGTTCTCGGCGATGGCCATCGCCTACACGGACAAGCTGATGTGGCGTTCGCCGGACGACGCCCACTGAAGCGCGGCGTCGCCCGGGGCTAGCGCCCCGTCATGTTCTCGGGCACCACCCACTGGTCAAACTGCTCGGCCGTGAGGTGCCCCGAGGCGATCGCCGCCTCGCGCAGGCTGCTGCCTTCCTTGTGCGCCTTCTTGGCGATGTAGGCTGCCTTGTCGTAGCCGATGTGGGTGTTGAGCGCAGTCACCAGCATCAGCGAGCGCTGGACCAGTTCGGTGATGCGCTCGCGGTTCGGCTCGATGCCGACCGCGCAGTGGTCGTTGAAGCTCACCATGCCATCGGCCAGCAGCCGCACGCTCTGCAGGAAGTTGTGGGCCACCATCGGCCGGAAAACGTTGAGCTCGAAGTTGCCCGAGGCGCCGCCGATGTTGATCGCGACGTCGTTGCCGAAGACCTGCGCCACCAGCATCGTGACCGCCTCGCTCTGCGTCGGATTGACCTTGCCCGGCATGATTGAGGAGCCCGGTTCGTTCTCGGGAATGCTCAGTTCGCCGATGCCGCTGCGCGGGCCGCTGGCGAGCCAGCGCACGTCGTTGGCGATCTTCATCATGCTGGCGGCCAGGGTCTTGAGCGCGCCATGGGCGTGCACCAGCGCATCGACCGAGGCCATCGCCTCGAACTTGTTGGGCGCCGTGACGAAGGGCAGCCCGGTGAGCTTCGCGAGTTCCGCGGCCACCGCTTCGGCATAGCCCTTGGGCGCGTTGAGACCGGTTCCGACAGCGGTGCCGCCCAGCGCCAGTTCGCACAGATGCGGCAGCGCCGCGCGCACATGCGCTTCGCCATGCGCCAGTTGCGCGACATAGCCCGAGAACTCCTGCCCCAGCGTCAGCGGCGTGGCGTCCTGCAGATGCGTGCGGCCGATCTTCACGATGTCGGCGAAGTCCTTCGATTTCCGATCGAGCGTGGCGCGCAGCTTGGCGATCGCCGGCAGCAGCCTGTGCGTGATCGCCTCGACCGCCGCAACGTGCATCGCGGTCGGGAAGACATCGTTCGACGACTGGCTGCGGTTGACGTCGTCGTTCGGATGCACCAGCCGCCCTTCCCCGCGCTCGCCGCCCAGCAGTTCGCTGGCGCGGTTGGCCAGCACCTCGTTGACGTTCATGTTGGTCTGGGTGCCCGAACCGGTCTGCCAGACCACCAGCGGGAACTCGTCGGGATGGCGGTCGGCGATGACCTCGTCGGCCGCGGCGACGATCGCCTGGGTCTTCTTCTCATCCTGCAGCCCGAGCGCGTGGTTGACGACCGCCGAGGCGCGCTTGACCTGCGCCAGGGCCCGGATGATTTCCCGCGGCTGCCTTTCTCCCGAGATGTCGAAGTTCTGCAGCGAGCGCTGGGTCTGGGCGCCCCACAGCTGGTCGGCCGGCACTTCGATCGAGCCGAAAGTGTCGCGCTCGACACGGGTCTTGGAAGATATCGTCATGAAAAAAGCTCCGCTGTCAAAATGGAGGGTGCGCCCGGCGTGCCGGGACCTACACCGAGTATCGTCGCAAACAAGAATGGCTCGTATTTGAGCGAGTACTTTCCCCTCCCACGGACCCTGCCATGACCATCATCCAGCAAGCCGACCTGATCGAGTCGGTTTCCGCCGCCCTGCAATACATCAGCTACTACCACCCGGCCGACTACATCGCGCACTTGGCCAAGGCCTACGAGCGCGAGCAGAGCCCGGCGGCCAAGGACGCGATGGCGCAGATCCTGACCAACAGCAAGATGAGCGCCACCGGCCACCGGCCGATCTGCCAGGACACCGGCATCGTCAACGTGTTCCTGAAGGTCGGCATGGACGTGCGCTGGGGCGGCTTCACGGGCAGCCTCGACGACGCCATCAACGAAGGCGTGCGCCGCGGCTACAACCACCCGGACAACACGCTGCGCGCCTCGGTCGTGGCCGACCCGCAGTTCGACCGCAAGAACACCAAGGACAACACGCCGGCCGTGATCTTCACCGAGATCGTGCCCGGCAACACCGTCGAGGTGACGGTCGCGGCCAAGGGCGGCGGCAGCGAGAACAAGAGCAAGCTCGCGATGCTCAACCCCGGCGACAGCGTCGTCGACTGGGTGCTCAAGACCGTGCCCACGATGGGCGCCGGCTGGTGCCCGCCGGGCATGCTGGGCATCGGCATCGGCGGCACCGCCGAGAAGGCCGCGCTGATGGCCAAGGAAAGCCTCATGGACGACCTCGACATGCACGAGCTGCATGCCAAGAAGGCCTCGGGCGCCGAGTTGACCAAGGTCGAGGCGCTGCGTATCGAACTGTACGAGAAGGTCAATGCGCTGGGCATCGGCGCACAGGGCCTCGGCGGCCTCGCGACCGTGCTCGACATCAAGATCCAGATGTACCCGACCCATGCCGCGAGCAAGCCGGTGGCGATGATTCCGAACTGCGCCGCCACCCGCCACGCGCACTTCGTGCTCGACGGCTCGGGCCCGGTGTACCTCGAGGCGCCCTCGCTCGACCTCTGGCCCAAGATCGACTGGGCCCCCGACTACAACAAGAGCAAGCGGGTCGACCTCGACAAGCTCACGCCGGCCGAAGTCGCGAGCTGGAAGCCCGGCGACACCCTGCTGCTCAACGGCAAGATGCTGACCGGCCGCGATGCCGCCCACAAGCGCATCTCCGACATGCTGGCCAAGGGCGAGAAGCTGCCGGTGGACTTCACCAACCGCGTGATCTACTACGTCGGCCCGGTCGATCCGGTCGGCGACGAGGCCGTCGGCCCGGCCGGCCCGACCACCGCCACGCGGATGGACGGCTTCACCGAGATGATGCTGGCCCAGACCGGCCTGATCGCGATGATCGGCAAGGCCGAGCGCGGCCCGGTCGCGATCGAGGCGATCAAGAAACACCAGAGCGCCTACCTGATGGCGGTCGGCGGCGCGGCCTACCTCGTGAGCAAGGCGATCAAGACGGCCAAGGTGGTCGGCTTCGCGGACCTCGGCATGGAAGCCATCTACGAGTTCGACGTGGTCGACATGCCGGTGACGGTCGCGGTCGACGCCGGCGGCACCAGCGCCCACATCACGGGCCCGGCCGAATGGCAGAAGCGCATCGCCAGCGGCGAGTTCAAGAC
>NZ_JBFUIU010000953.1:0-3140 GCF_056401695.1 Variovorax sp. P4_D9 | reverse complement strand
TTCTAAAGTAGAACGCGCCGCTTCCCCCATTTCCCGTGAACTCCAATCCCCGCCAGCTCAAGCTGCTCAACACCGTGCGCTCGCGCGGCTCGATCACCGTCGAGCAGCTGGCCGAGATGCTCGGCGTGACGCTCCAGACCGTGCGCCGCGACGTCCAGCGGCTGGCCGACGAGGGCCTGCTGACGCGCTTCCACGGCGGCGTGCGGGTGCCGAGCTCGACCACCGAGAACATCGGCTACCGGCAGCGCGAGAACCTGCATGCCGAAGGCAAGGCGCGCATCGCGCGCGCGGTGGCGGCGCGGGTGCCCAACGACTGCTCGTTGATCCTCAATATCGGCACCACCACCGAGGCGATCGCCAAGGCGCTGCTGCGCCACACCGGGCTGCGCGTGATCACCAACAACCTCAATGTGGCGAGCATCCTGAGCGACAACCCGTCGTGCGAGGTGATAGTGGCCGGCGGTTCGGTGCGGCTGCGCGACCGCGCCATCGTGGGCGAGGCGACGGTCGACTTCATCCGCCAGTTCAAAGTCGACATCGCGCTGATCGGCGTCTCGAGCATCGAGGACGACGGCACATTGCGCGACTTCGACCTGCGCGAGGTGAAGGTGGCGCAAACCATCATCGCGCAGGCACGCGAGGTCTGGCTGGCGGCCGACGCCAGCAAGTTCAACCGGCCGGCGATGATCGAGCTGGCGAAGCTGTCGCAGATCGACTGCCTCTTCACCGATGCCGAGCCGCCACCGCCTTTCCCCGAACTTCTGGCGCGCGCCGATGTGCGCTGCGAAATCGCACGCGACAGCTGAAGGATTCTTGCCATGACCTACCTGCTCGCCCTCGACCAGGGCACCTCCAGCTCACGCAGCATCGTCTTCGACGGCGACGGTCGAATCGTCGCCATCGCCCAGCGCGAACTGACGCAGATCTATCCGCAGCCCGGCTGGGTCGAGCACGATCCGATAGAGATCTGGACCCGCCATTTGGCCACCGCGCGCGAGGTGCTGGCGAAGGCAGGGATCGCCGCCGCGGACATCCATGCGGTCGGCATCACGAACCAGCGCGAGACCACCTTGCTGTGGAACCGCAAGACCGGCCAGCCGGTGCATCACGCGATCGTCTGGCAGGACCGCCGCGCCGAGCCGCTGTGCGCGCGGCTGCGCGCGGACGGCATGAGCGACACCATCCGCGACAAGACCGGACTCGTGATCGACGCCTACTTCTCGGCCACCAAGCTGCGCTGGCTGCTCGACAACGTGCCTGGCGCGCGGGCCGCGGCGGAGCGCGGCGAGCTGGCTTTCGGCACGGTCGACAGCTGGCTGATCTGGCAGCTGACCGGCGGCAAGGTGCACGCGACCGACGTCAGCAACGCTTCGCGCACGATGCTGTTCAACGTGCACCGCAACCAATGGGATGCCGACCTGCTGAAGGCGCTCGACATCCCGGCCTCGCTGATGCCCGAGGTCAAGCCCTCGAGCGCGCATTTCGCCGACATCGATAYGGCCCTGCTGGGGCGCAGCCTGCCGATCGGCGGCGTCGCGGGCGACCAGCAGAGCGCGCTGTTCGGCCAGGCCTGCTTCGAGGCCGGGATGGCGAAGAACACCTACGGCACCGGCTGCTTCCTGCTGATGCACACGGGCGGCGCCTTCCAGCCTTCACACAACGGCCTACTGGTGACCAGCGCGGCGCAGACCAGCGCCACGCCGCAGTTCGCGATGGAAGGCAGCGTCTTCGTCGGCGGCGCGGTGGTGCAGTGGCTGCGCGACGGCCTCAAGGCGATCCAGGGCAGCGCCGAGGTGCAGGCGCTGGCCGAGAGCGTGCCCGATGCCGGCGGCGTGATGATGGTGCCGGCCTTCACCGGGCTCGGCGCGCCCTACTGGGACGCCGATGCGCGCGGCACCATCACCGGCCTGACCCGCGGTACCACGGTCGCCCACATCGCGCGCGCGGCCCTGGAGAGCATCGCCTACCAGAGCGCGGCGCTGCTGCAGGCCATGAGCCGCGACGCGGTGGCGGCAGGCGGCACGCCGGTGGCGGAATTGCGGGTGGACGGCGGGGCCTGCGTCAACGACCTGCTGATGCAGTTCCAGGCGGATCTGCTCGGGATCCCCGTGGTGCGGCCCGAGGTCACCGAGACGACTGCGCTGGGGGCTGCGTACCTGGCGGGGCTGTCGACCGGGGTCTACAGCGACGTGGGGCAGTTGTCGAAGCTGTGGCGCGTCGAGAGGCGGTTCATGCCGGTCCTGAGCCGGTCCAAGGCGGAGGAAGCGATGGGGCGGTGGGAACTGGCGGTGCGGCGCGCGACGCTCGTGTGAATCCGGCCTGGCTTCGCTAAGATGGAACGCCATGAAGCCATCCATCGCCCTCGAAAGCCAACGAAGCGCAATTCGTGAAGCGGCGAGCCGCTTTCACACCACCAATCCGCGGGTCTTCGGTTCGATCCTCCATGGCAGGGATGAAGAGGGCAGCGACCTCGATCTGCTGGTCGATCGGACCACACTTTTCGACCTGGGTGGCTTGCAGGACGAACTCGAAGACTTGCTTGGCATACAAGTCGACATCAAGACACCCGGYGACCGGCCCCCAAAGTTTCGCGAGCGGGTGCTTGGCTAGCCCCGTATGAGCGAAAGCCGTCTTCCCGACTACCTCGACCACATGCAGCAGGCCGCTCAGGATGCGTGCAGCTTCGTCGAAGGAATGAGCAGGGAGGACTTTCTGGCGGACAAACGAACGCAGCAGGCCGTCATCATCGGCGAGGCTGCGACAAAGGTGGTCGACCGGTACCCAGAATTCGCCCGATCACACTCCGAAATTGCGTGGCGCAACATGCGCGGGATGCGCAATCGCATCGCTCATGGCTACTTCGAGATCAACCTAGTGTCCTGAGTTAGAAGTTCGCAGACAAAATCGCTCGACACTTGCAAGGATGTCATCGGCGGTCTTGACCCATTGGAAGGGCTTGGGCTTGGCGTTGTTGATGTCGAGATACTGCTTGATTGCCTGCTCAAGCTGGCGCGTGGAACGATGGGTTCCGCGGCGGATGTACTTCTCGGTGAGGGTGGCGAACCAGCGCTCGACCTGATTGAGCCAAGAAGCCGAAGTGGGCGTGAAGTGCACGTGGAACCTCGGATGGCGGGTAAACC
>NZ_JBFUIU010000952.1:0-3140 GCF_056401695.1 Variovorax sp. P4_D9 | reverse complement strand
AGGCATAGATGCTCGAGGCGGCCATCAACGCCCCCATGGCATCCTTGTCGAGAGAACGGTTGAGCATCACAACGCCGGACGTCGCGGCTACGAGCTCAGCCAGCGCCTTCCCTTGCGCCTGCGAGTCGAAGACATGCTTGGTCTTCAGCACGAGCGTCCATCCTTGGTCGTGCAGGCGACTCCGCCCGAAAKCTCGAACCAGCGCGAACGGATTCTTGCGTACTAGATAGCTGCTGCCGTCGAAGGCGTAGAGGATGATCCGCTCGGTGCTGCGATTGCCGATCGCTTCTCTCGCTGTGCGAACGGCGGTGTCGGAGGCGGGGGCCGAGCGCGTCGCGACCACGTATGGAACGACATGTACTGGTACGTGCACTGCGGCGGAGAAGGCGTCGGCGCAGTATTGGCTCGGCGCCCAGATCGCGTCGACCTTGTTCATGATCGAAAGCCATGTCTCGGGTACTGTCGGCGTTTCCCAGACCCATAGGCCTATGCGTACGCGTGCCCTTCGTATGATCTCTGATTGCGACTCCGTAAACATCGAGCCCCAGCCGTCGGGATTCAACTGGATCAATACGACGTCTGTGTCGCCGCTGAAGTCGCAAATATCGAAGGGCGGCGCGAGCTGCCGATGGACATGAAAAGGCCGCTTGATCGGATGAAGATTAAGCAGCACGCCGGTCTTGCGCAATGCGGAAATGTACGATCGGCTGGCCACCCCCAGGCCGTTGTCGAAGTTCCATGGTGCGATCAGAGACACTCGCGGTAGGACTGGCGGCGGATCGAAATGCATCGTTGGCGCATCGGATAGCGGAAGGTCGCTACGGATTGCCGGTGCAAGCCGTCGCGCCTCGTTCACTGTGCTGGTGGCTAATTCGGGGTCGAAACCACGGGCGCGCAAGACGTCCGGCCAATCTGTGATATTGACATTTTCGAAACGGTCGCGCAGCACCATGACCTTGACGAAGGGAAATCCTCGTTCGATCAGACCACGCCAATCGTAGATCGTGGGGTTACTGGGCCCCTCCGAAAGAAACAGCGCGATGCAATCGAGCCCAGCCGCGCGCAGCGTTGGAGCAAACCGCAGCTCATACTGGTTGATCACGTCATTCTTGTCGTCCAAGGTCGTGACTTGGTTGAAAAATCGCTGCAGCGCCACCGAGGCTAGGGCCGTCTTTTTCAGTGCTAAGAAATAGCTTTGCAGATGCCACCCAGTCCGCTCGTGATTGGCGGTCAATCCAATAAGATCCGCGGAACTGCTGCGCAGCCTGCCGAGCATTCGATCGAAATCTCCTTGGTCAAAAGGGCCAATCAGGCTGTCGTTGAGGAGGTACAGGATTTCGGAATCGAGGAGGTCCGGGCGCAGTCGGAGGATATGTGCCCAAGCAGCGAAATCGTAGCCCTCATTCCTGCGAACGAAGAGTCCCGATACAAGCGAAAGCAATTCAGAATTCGCCGTGAAGGGAGCGTCCGCCGCGACGAGGAGAATGATGGAAATCCCGCTTGCTTTAAGACACTTGAGGTAATGCTCGACGTGCGGCTTCAGCTTGCCGTCCGGCGAATGAGCGACGAATAGGCCCGTTTCCACTGTTGTGCCGGGCACTTTCAGGCAATGAATCTCGGCGTGGGTTACCGGCTTGCCTGGGCGTTCGAGCGGGGCCGCCCAGGACGGTTGGCGACCTTCCGCCTGGCCATATCGAAGGAAATGCTCCAGTGGATTGACCCCTGCAAGCAACAGATCGGGATTTTGCTCAAGATACCAGCGTGTCGCAAAATTCGGCCCCGGGTCTCGACCTTCCGCGGCGCCGAACTTGTAGTAGTGCTCTAGCGGATTGACGCCTGAGTCGTTGACGTCCGGATAGGTTTCCAGATACCACTGTCCGTCGAAGTACGGATTGGGGCTGAGATGCCTGTTCTTCAAGTAATGGATAAGTGGATTGCTTTCCGCCGATCGCGCGGACGGGTTGCGTGACAAATACCATTGGCTGTCGAATAGCGGATGAGGGTCTCGCCCCTCTTTGGCTCCCATGAGGATGTAATGTTGCAGCGGCCCACCGATGAAGGATGCAACGTCTGGATACTTGTGAAGGTAGAACTCGACGTGGAACAAGCTGGAGCCGGCCAGTGCCGCCCTGTCATCGCGGGTGCGGTGTCGAAGCTGTGTGGTCTTGTAGAGGCGCTTGAACTGAAGAGTCGCTAGGAGCTTGGCGGCCTCGGCCGAACGAAAGGCCCAGTGACTTAACCTGGGGAATCCTGCTACGGCGTGGCGCATTCCGGCAATCATGCGCCAGGAGCGGGAGGCCAGCATCTCGGCGCGCTGCCGTTGCTCGCCCTTGAGCGCTTGGGATACGCGCAGATAGTTCGTCTGTAGAACGGCGATCTCCTGCTGTCGCATGCATGCGGTCAACTCGCTCTGCTGCCTTTCATGCGCATGCAGCGCCGCTTCCCGCGCGCTGTTTTCGGAGATACGAACAAGCTCGCGCGCATGACTGGCTTCGAGGCCGGCCACTTCTGATCGAAGCTCCGCGATCAAGGCAAGCTCGCGCTCATGACTGGCCTCGAGGCCGGCCACTTCTGATCGAAGCTCCGCGATCAAGGCAAGCTCGCGCTCATGACTGGCCTCGAGGCCGGCCACTTCTGATCGAAGCTCCGCGATCAAGGCAAGCTCTTGCGCATGCCGCGCCTCAAGGTTGTCGACCTCTGATTGCGCCTCTGAGAGCTTGGTCTGCAGTCGAGGGAGTTCGACTTCAGGGGGGGACTGTAGGTCGCTCCATGGATTGCCAGATTCGTGCGGGATCCCGATTTCATGGCCGAAAAGGCCGTTGAGGGGGAGTTCATTCGCAGAGACCTGCTGCGACTCGCCCACCACGACGCGGCGCCCAAGGGCTACCTCTGCTGCGGTTCTTCTTCGCACGCAGCAAATCGAGTTCCTGAACTCCACCGAGTAGAGTTCGTCGAGCGAAAGTTCGTTCAAGATCGTCCCGCGCCATCGCGAAAAGCCGCGCAGTACATCGGCACGGCGCCCCGCCACGCCCCAGTGTTCGAAGTTGATGACGTCGGCCAGTCGCCGGAAGAACGCCATGGCGGACTGCGGAGCGTAGATGCCACCCTCAAATCCCCGCCAGTAACTGCAATGCAAGTCC
>NZ_JBFUIU010000951.1:0-3140 GCF_056401695.1 Variovorax sp. P4_D9 | reverse complement strand
GTTGGTGGCCGTGCTCTTCATGGAAAACACGCTGGCGTTGTTTGAGTCCCTGCTCCCCGAACCCTGGCCACTGCCGGTGCACGCCGCCCTGAGTTCCATCTACCTGCTCACGGCCGGGGTGGGCGGCTGGCTGGTCGGCGCACGCGAGCCGAGCGAAGCGAACGGCAAGTCGCACGTGGCGAAGGAAATCCCATGAGCCGCACGGCCGCTCCGAAGGCGAATACCGAAGCGCTGCTGCGCGAAGGTATTCCAATGAGCCCGCCGCCCGTCAGTCGCGAGGCCGGCGCGCTCACGCTCGGCGAGTCCGCGCCCGTGGCGCAGAGCGCACCGATGAACCGGGCGGAGCCCATTGCGGCAGGCTCGCACTCGGGCGCACGCCATCGCTGGATCGGCCCGGCGCTGGTCGCGGTGGCACTGGCCAGCCTGGCGCTGTGGGTCACCGTCTTCGTGCTCACGCCGCTGACCGAATTGCCGCTCTATTTCGCGCAGCGCTATTTCGTGCTCGATGCGACTTCGCTGTTGTTCCTGCTGGTGATCAACAGCGTCTTCCTGGGCATCAGCGTCTATATCGCCTCGCGCGTGGGGACCTCGGCAGCGCTGACCAATCGCATACTGTCCAGGGCGTCACTCACGTTCGCGTTCATGGTGGCCATGAACCTGGGGGTGATGGCCAACAACCTGCTGCTGTTGTGGGCATTCATCGAGCTCACCACCTTGTGCGCGGCACCCCTGGTCGCGCAGGGCAGCGCGAAGGCGCCGCATCGCGTCGCCTGGCGCTATCTGCTGTATTCGAGCATTTCGCTGGCGCTGACCTTCCTGGGCATCATGTGCCTGACGCGCTCAGCCTATCTGCAGGGCGTGGAGATCAATTTCGCGCTCGGCGAAATGGCGGCGGCCGTGCCGACCATCGGCGACACCTGGCAGCATCTCGGGCTGGCGCTGATGCTGTTCGGGCTGGGCAGCAAGCTCGGCCTCGCACCACTGTACAGCTGGATGCCGGAGACCTACGAAGCAGCGCCGACCAGCACGAGCGCTCTGCTGGCCGCCGTGCAGTTCAACATCAGCGTGGTCGCGGTCTTCCGCATCCTGCAGGTGTTTCGTGTCCAGGACACCGGCTTTGTAGCCTATCAGCTGCTGATCATGGGCTGCCTGTCGCTGACGGTGGCAGCGATTCAAGTCATGGCCGCGCGCAGCTACAAGCGGTTGATCGCCTATGCGTGCGTCAGTTCCTCCGGCGTGATCGCGATCGGGCTGTCCGTGGGCAAGGCGGCGGCATATGGCGTCCTGCTCTACGTTGTCAGCAACGCCTTCGTCAAGGCGCTGCTGTTCCTCACTGCAGGCCGGCTGCGGGCCGTCTACGGCACCAACGAAGTCAAAGCACTGAGCGGCGTGATGCGGGTGCTTCCGTTCTCTGGATTGCTGTTCGCCGTGGGCACCTTCGCCTTGCTGGGCTTCCCTCCCTTCGGCAGCTTCATGGCGGAGATGCTGATCTTGTCGGGCATCGTGCAGTCGGGCAACCTGATCGCATTCACGATGATGTGCACGATGCTGACGATCATCTTCGTCGCGACGGGCCGCTCGATTTTTCCGATGCTGTGGGGACCGTCGGACCGCCAAGGTGCGTCGATCAAGGAGAGCTGGGTGACTGCCATGCCCAAGCTTGGATTCGTCGTTGTCCTCATCCTGCTCGGTGTCTACACACCGGCCCCGATCAGCCAGCTGCTGCTGCAAGTGGCGCAATCGATTGGCGGGCAATGATGGGAYCCGCGAAGCCGGTCGCCATGGTGCTGACCCGAGAGATTGCACCGCTCGGCTTGGTCGCATGGGCGGACTGCTGCGCACAGGCCCTCGACGGCGGCAAACGCATGATCGCGCTGTTCGGCCGCCCCGCCGCGAGCGATGCGGTGGTGGTCACGGCAATTCTGCAGGGCGATGGAGGGCGACTCGACATCGTGCGCGGCCGCGCAACGAACCATGAGTCATTCCCGTCGCTCACTCTGCGGCATCCCGCCGTCCAGATGTTCGAACGGGAGCTGTGGGAACAGACCGGACTCACGCCCGTGGGACATCCCTGGCTCAAGCCGGTGCGCTACGAAGGGCCTCGCCAGCAGCGCATGACCGAGTATCCTTTTTTCAAGGTGCGCGGGCAGGAGGTTCACGAAGTTGGGGTCGGCCCGATCCACGCGAGCGTGATCGAACCGGGACATTTCCGCTTCATGTGCCACGGAGAGAAAGTACATCACCTGGAAATCCAGCTCGGCTACCAGCATCGCGGCGTCGAGGCACTCCTGCTGCGCCGCCCGCCGCTCGCACTCACCTCGTTGGTCGAGTCCATCGCTGGCGACAGCAGCATTGCCTATGCATGGGGCTACTGTGCCGCGGTGGAAGCGTTGGCTGGCGTTCAGGTGAGCATTGCGTCGGACATCGTGCGCGGCATCGCGCTGGAACTGGAGCGCGTCGCCATGCATCTGGCAGGCCTCACGGGGCTTGCCACCGACATCGCGTTCCTGCAGGGCGGCGCCACGTATGGGCGCTTGCGCACGGCGGTCATCAACGCGTCGATGCGCGCCAGCGGCAGCCGCTTCGGCCGGGGCTGGTTGCGTCCGGGCGGTGTGCGGTTCGGCATCGACGATGCGCTGCGACGGGACTTGCTCGCCACCCTCGGAGCCTTCGCGAAGGACATCGCCGAGGTCAACGACCTGATGCTCAGCGCGCGCAGCGTCCGTTCCCGCTTCCAGGGGGTAGGCGTCGTCGGCAAGGGCACGGCGCAAGACATCGGGCTCGTTGGCTTGGCGGCACGCGCCAGCGGCATTGCCATTGACATGCGCGTCAGCCTGCCCGGGCGGCTGTACACCAGCCATCCCGTCAGGCTTCAAACCGAGGAGACGGGTGACTGCTGGGCACGGCTGAAGCTTCGCATGCGCGAGATCGACGAGTCCGTCCGCTGGGCGACACAGGCGCTCGAAGCGCCGGGGCTCGACCTGATGGCCGCGTCGCCCGTGCCGGTAGGACCGCTTTCGCCTGGCACGCTGTGCGTCTCGGTGCGCGAAGGCTTCCGCGGGCCCGTGGTCCAAGCGCTGGAAACAGGCGCCGACGGGCGCCTCGTTCACTACAAGGTCCAGGATCCGTCGCTGTTGAAC
>NZ_JBFUIU010000950.1:0-3146 GCF_056401695.1 Variovorax sp. P4_D9 | reverse complement strand
ATTCGGCGCATAGGCTGGTCTTGGTTGTTATGTGGTTGGTGTGGTAACCCTACGATAACAACGAAGCACCGGCCTATCTTGTTCGTGCGCCGTCCCGCGATGAAACCGGCGGCGTTCTCACGAACGCCCGAAAAGTACCTGGGACATCAGGCCGTCGCAGACCTCAACCAGCGAGAGTCATAACAGTCAGCCATGCATCGAGAAGCGCTTCGAGCAGTTGAAGTCGGTGCACGAGGTCGCACCCGTGGTCCTGAAGAACGAGGCGCGCATCGAGGCGCTGTTCACCCTGTACTTCCTGGCCCTGCTGGTGCAGGCACTCATCGAGCGCAAGCTGCGCCAAGGCATGCAGGCGGCCAACATCGATCAGCTCCCCCTCTACCCCGAGGCCCGTGCCTGTCGGCGGCCCACCACCGAACACATCCTGCGGCTGTTCAGCCTCGCCGAGCGCGTGTCGGTGTTGGCCAATGGCGAAGTCATCCGAGTCTTCCCACCAGAACTCACCGAGGCCAAGTCCTTGGCTTGCTGGGAGTGCCCGCTTCAGCCTATCTCGCCAAGCCCTGAAGCCGCCTTCCCCTGCGGCGGAAATTCGGGTCTATTGCCAAAATCGACGTGCGGAATGTGAGGCAAGCCATATAGTTATTGACGCTTTTTCGTGCACCAATTGGTTCGCCAATAACGTTGGGCGACGCGCGTGGCGATGAAACCCTCCAGCGGTTCACCCTCTCTTTGATCCGGGCCCACCTGGATCTTCTTGAGGTGCTCCCACTGACCGATGGATGCAAGAGACGCTGGCCGCGTTATGAGACCGATGATTGCGCAGAATGTCTGGCACGTTGTGTACCGATTGCAGAGGCGGGGCCCTTAAAACCCTTTTGATTGACTAAGCACGATAGAGATTCTCGCAGCGTGTGGGCGTGTCGTCATCGGACTCCGGCATGACCGGAGTATCTCTGCGCCGCTGCAGACGCGAAACAGCAGCGTCACAGCCGGACCTTGTGGGCCCCCCAGCGGGCGATCTGGGTCCCGGACAGTAGAGAAACCCGAAGAGYGATCCCCCTGAAGGCTGATTCCTCCAAAGCGACACCGACTTGGCGAGAGTGGTCTCAGCGGGGAGAATGGACAAAGAGGCAGCAAAGGTGACTTTTCGGAACTATCATGGAAACAATCTTCATCAGCTATGCCCGAGAGACACATGACGGAGCACGTCAGCTCGCTGATGACTGCCAATCACTCGGGCGAAACGTTTGGTTTGACGAAGAACTTTCTGGGGGGATCGTATGGTGGGACCGAATCTTAGAAAGCATTCGGGCCTGTGATGTGTTTCTCTTTGCCCTGAGCGGAGAGGCACTTGAATCGGTCGCCTGTAAGAGAGAATACGCATACGCGGTTGCCTTGCGGCGGGCGGTCCTCCCCGTGCTGCTGGGCGAAGGCGTCGTGGTGGCCCTCCTCCCGGAATCACTCGCCAAAACGCATTTCGTCGACTATCGAAGCTTTGACAAAGAAGCGCTGAAGGCACTGTCACGCGCATTAACTAAGCTGCCAGCGGCGCCGCCGCTGCCAGTTCCCTTGCCGGATTCACCGCCGCCTCCGGTATCGTATTTGGGAGCTCTGGCCGAACAGGTAGAGGCATCTTACCCTTTGAGTTTCGAAGTGCAGACGGCAGTGCTCTTGCGTCTAAAGCAATCAATCGCCGAGCCCGCTGATTCTCAGCACGCCGCCACTCTGCTTAAAAAATTCCTCGCGAGAGATGACCTCTATGCGAGGGTCGCGGCAGAAGCAAGCACATATCGTCTATACCGGCACGCTCTGGCGACCTCTTATTCGGCCGTGCCGCAGGGCGAAGTTCCATTGCCACCAAAGCATTCACCTATCCCATCATCTCTACAGCCCGCGGATTTCCCCTCCTCCTCTCAGTTTTCGCCACGATCGCACGTTGATGCGAAAAGCACGGACTCTTGGGCGGAAGACTGGATCGGATCGCAGCCACCTGTGCGTATCACTCCCACGGTCAATCGGCCGAGACCGCCTGACCTTAGTCGGTTGGAAATGGGCGGGGCCAAGGATGTATTCGAACGATGCTCTGAACTATTGGGGGATGCGGGCTATCGAGTCGCTGTAAGTCGGTGGGGAGGTTGGACAGTTAAAGAACCACATGGAGCAAAGGTTCGGCTGCAAACAATTCGCGACTTGGTCGCCTACACGCGAGACAAGCGCGCAGCCAGATGAAGTGACCACCTAGTGTAGCGCGCCACTCAGATATGTACTTATCTTTGGACCCGTGCCAATGCGGCCTCGGCTCGCGTGACCTTGGCCAGGATGTCGGTCGCGCTCTTGGATCGGCATAGGGGGCCCCCTGCAATAGGAGGCGCCCCTGCCACACCACCGGGCATGCGGGTCCGCACCCGGCGGTTCGAGAGTTTGAGGTCATGAGAGTCGAGGTACACCCATCCGGTCGAAGTAAGCAACGGTCAGCACACTGTTGAGCAGCATGGCGCTGTTGCGCCACCAGCGGCGGCTATACAGCCCCACCCGTTTGGCGACATCTTCGTCCGCACCAAGTGCTTTGAGCTCCCGGTAGATCGTCCGTGGCCGCTTCCAATGTTTGAGCTGGATCGCCCGTAGTCGGTGGCGCAGCCATTTGTCCAGCTCTCGCCAGACTTGTGGTGTTTGCGCCAGTCCGAAGTACGCCTTCCAGCCCAACAGGTAGGGCCTGAGCTTTGCTACCACTTGCTCCATGCTGCACCCGCCCGAGCGGCTCGTGAGTTTCCGAATTCGGGCCTTGAAGTCACGCAGCGGCTTCGCAGCCACCTTGCATTTGACCTCCTTGCCCTTAGCCACCCACAGCGCGTAACCCAGGAATTTGCGCCCGAGGGCGCTTGCCACCGCACTCTTGGCTTCGTTGATTTGAAGCTTGAGCCTGGTATACAACGTCCTGAGCAGCGCCATCACCCGCTCGCCCGCCTTCACGCTGCCCACATACACGTTGCAGTCATCGGCATAACGCGCAAAGCTATAGCCTCGCGCCTCCAATACCTTGTCCACATCGTCCAGCAGCACGTTGGCCAGCAGCGGTGACATCACGCCATGGACACAAGAGATAACTTCGAGTTCGAGCGGCGGATCGCGCTGTGTCGGACGCTGTCGGT
>NZ_JBFUIU010000949.1:0-3168 GCF_056401695.1 Variovorax sp. P4_D9 | reverse complement strand
ACTTTGGTAATCGCCGAGACGTAAGTGCGCGCCCTGCTTGAGCTTTTCGTTCGCAGGGAGAGCGGCTACTGGGTACAGGCGGGATTCAAGCCGAGCAGCKTGAAGGCYTTKGCCTGAAGCGGCGTGGGCCGCGTGGTGGTGACGATCTTGGCCTCGGGGTTGAGGTGGGTGTGGGTGATGTTGTAGGCCAGGGTGGAGAGGTCCTGCAGCAGGGTCYTGAAGCTGTGCAAGGGTGAGCCGTCGTCTGCCATCTTGCTCGCATCCTTGGCCCTGGCATGCTCGGAKCGCAACGCCTTGGCCACTGGAGAGGCCCTGGCGGCGCTGGCCTCTTCGAGGTACTCGTCGTCGAACAGCATGGGCTTCAGACGCTCGCGCATTTGCCACTCGACGTAGTAGGCCAGCATGCAAAGGAAGACGTGGGCGCGCACGCGCTGCTCGCTGTAGTGGAAGACCGGGCGCACGTGCAGGTCGATGGTCTTCATGCAGCGGAAGGCGCGCTCCACGTGGGCCAGGCTCTTGTACGCGGCCACCGCTGCRTCGGCATCGAGCTTCGTTGCGGGGACATTGGTRCGCACCACGTACAGGCCGTCCAGCGCGGYCTCGGCGGCGATGGCATCGAGCTTGCGCCGATAGGTCAACGACGTCGGGGTGATGAGGAGTTCGAAGTGCTTGGCCATGTGGAAGCGGCCGATCACACGACCCACGCGCAGGCCAATGGCATCCTCGCCGTGCAGCGGATKGCGAGCGCGCTGAGWGGCCGACACGATCTTGTCCAGATCGGCTTCGGTTGCAGCGAGCAACTCCAGCCGCTTGCGTGCGCGCTCCTCGGCCAGCAGCGGATTGCGGCACACCACCAGCCGCTCGCCGGGGAAGTGCGCGCTGGTGAGTTCAAGCAGGTTGCGCTCATCGAACAGCGACGGCTGCAATGGGCCATGTTCCTCGGCGAGCTGCGCGATCTGCGGCGCGCGCAGCGAGCTCACCCAGTCCATGCCCGCGGGCTTGAGGACCTGCTCGATGCGAGCCGAGGTGAGCATGCCGCGGTCACCTACCCAGGCCAGGTGTTCGATGCCGAAGCGCTCCTTGAGCTTGGTCACCTGAGCGGCCACCGTGGCCGGGTCGGCCGTGTTGCCCTTGAACACCTCCACCGCGATCGGRCAACCCTCGGCKSAACACAGCAGTCCGAAGACGATCTGCGGGTCATCGCGCTKGCCGTCGCGCGAATGGCCGCGCGCGGCGAGTTCGCAGCACCGTCCCGTCAACCAGGTCGAGGTGAGGTCGTACAGCACGAGGGTGGAGCCCGCCAGATGCTGACGGGCCAGGCGCCGCTCGATGGCCGGTTGTGCGTCATGCAGCCAGTCCAGCGCCCGGTACAGCTCATCGGCGCTGCATTGGCCGACCCCCAGCACGCGGCCCAGCGAGGAGCTGGCGGTGTCGTCGTGCAGCAAGCGATGGGTGGCCAGCTTGGAGGCTGGCGAGATCACGCGGGCCACCAACATTGCCAGCAGCACGGGCTGCAGTTCCTGGGGCGCTGAGGCGAACCAGGACGAAGCGCCCGAGCCACGCGCAGCACCCAGCACGGCGGCCACATGGCCGTGAGGCAGGGTGCGCTCGACGGTGAAGACCTCCTCGACGCTGGGGACGGCCACGCCGCCGCGCAGCAGCACCTTCAGGCCTTCGATGACCTCCTCGGGCAGGCAAGACAGGTTGGCTAGGGTGCGTTTGCGGACCTTGCCGTCCTCGCGGTAGGACTCGCGCAGGAGCACTGCGGCGGGCGAGTTGCGGTTCGGCACGGACTCGATGTACATGACTTCGTTTATAGAACCAATACAGAGCTAATTCAACAGAATAATGAACAATTTACATGGCTACAAATTGACACAAGAAAAAGGCCGAAACCCGCGCCAATGCTGGGTTACGGCCTGATCAATGCTTCAAAGTTCGGGCTAGCCAGCGCCTGCTGGGGAAGGGGCACAATGCGGCCAACCGCCGGATTCGGCCAATGYGGACCTTCGCAGCTACCCGCCATGTAGGGCTATAGATCGAACTGGCACGATGCGGCATGACTTCTTCAGCATGCGCGAGTACGCTCTCGGTTCCAGTAACCTCGTGCAAGCAATCTTCATCCAGGAGCCCTGACATGACTGCTCCTGCCCGCTCGTATCTTCGCGATTCATCCCCAGCTGAAACCATCGCTCTTCCGTCCAACATGATCGGAGATAGCTTTCATATTGCAGCCCATTCGCAAAAGACCTTCAAGCCCACCGGTGCCCCAGTTGTCTTCTTTGACGTCCTGTCGCACAAAGGGCAGCGCATCGGTATTGCAAACGCCATTCTTGAGCCGAAGGCAGATTCCGTGGCAGGCGTGGGACACGTGTGCGTAACGCTGAGCGAGGAGTACTCAGACCCTGAACTGCTGACGCAAGTCGCCGATGTTTTGGTTGATTTTGCTTTCTCTTCAGGAATATCCGAGGTGCTGATCGTCGTGCCGGGATCGCATGCGACCTCTGTAGATGCATGCTGCAGGTTGGATCCGATCTCGTCGGCGGAGACGCTCCTTGATTCTGGAATCCAGGCGCAGACATATGTTTATCGCCGCTAGGCACTAGCCTCGCGGCTGCATTTGCAAATGCGCGTGCACGCAGGCGGAGCCCCGCTGCAACGCCATATTGACCGTGGTGCTCGCTTCCCTCGCCGTCGAAGCCACCAACTTCGGAGCCGAACACGCGCCCAGCCAGAGCGCCTGAACTGGCCGAGCGCGTGCGCAAGGTGGAGGCGCAGATGGCTCGTGCCGGCCTGGAGCCAGTCGCGCTGCTGGGAGGCATCAAGGTCTGAAGTAACCTGTCACTCCAGGGCTTCGAGCTTGCTGCTCAGGAATTCAAGGCCGGCCGCGATGAACATGACCCCGACCAGCGCGCCAAGCACGGCCATGTTCAGGCCGTAAATCAGTGCGCCCCTCATCGCGCGCAGCCGCAATTTGTAGCTTCGGCTGGCGTTCTTCGGCGGGTTGCGCTTCGTTTCGATGGCCCCTTGGTCTTCGAGGGCGCCTGTGATGGAGATCATTGGTCTTCTTGGTGGTTTCGGGTTGGGCCGTCGCCCCTTGTTCACGATTGGCGGCTGAGCGCGCAGCCGGGCCCCGAAAATTCGTTACATATTTACGACATATTTACG
>NZ_JBFUIU010000948.1:0-3174 GCF_056401695.1 Variovorax sp. P4_D9 | reverse complement strand
GCTTCGAGGACAAGTTGCTGGACGTCGTGGGGCTGTACCTGAACCCACCCGAGCGCGCCCTGGTGCTCAGCTGCGACGAAAAAAGTCAAATTCAGGCGCTCAACCGCACCCAGCCGGGCTTGCCGATGAAGAAAGGCCGCGCCGGCACCGTCACTCACGACTACAAGCGCCATGGCACGACCACGCTGTTCGCGGCGTTGAACACCCTGGACGGCCGTGATCTCGATGTGTCAGCAGCAACACCGCCACGTCGAGTGGCTGCAGTTCCTGCGCCTGATCCAGCGCAAGACGCCCAAGCACCTGCAGCTGCACCTGATCGTGGACAACCACGGCACCCACACCCACCCGGAGGTTCAAGCCTGGCTCGCCAAGCACCCGCGGTTCGTCATGCACTTCACGCCCACCAGCGCCTCGTGGCTCAACATGGTCGAGCGCTTCTTCCGCGACTGCCCGAACTGGAATTGGCGATCGATCTGTACGTGGCCCACCACAACGCCAACCCAAAACCCTTCATCTGGACCGCCAGAGCGACCGACATCCTGGCCAAGGTCACGCGAGCCAAGGCCGCACTGGCAAGGCGTACAAGATAAGTACATATCTAAGTGGCGCACTACACTAGAGCGGTAGTTGCGGTCGTCGGCGCGGCTGAGGACGAAATTCTGGCACGCGGCTGACATTATTGTGGTTCGGACACCGTAAGTTGCAGGAAGGCGCGAGCCTCACCAGAACCTCCACCAGGGCCGCGAACGCGCCGCCAGCGGCGCCATGTCGAGCCGGACGCTCATAGTCGTCAGCGGTCGCGTTCGGCGACGAATCTCGGTCTCGTATTCATGGGCGTAGCCCTTTGCGTGTAGCACGCCCTGGAGGGCCTGTCGGCGCCATTCGAGTGCGCGCTCCCGCAGATCAGAGTCGGAGAGTTCACCGGGTTCAGTCATTTGGACCATTTTGCGGTGGCCCGCCGTCTCTCTCGCGAGAACGGGTGCGCGCTTCGGCCGCTTTCTGCGCCGCACGCGGCGCATCAGCAACAGCGCGCCTCCCAATCTCGCGAAGACGATCGACCTACGCCCTTCAACGGGATGGGTTGGCTCGCCAAGTTGAGCGCGCTGGACCGCATCGAGCTGCTGAAGCACTTCGCCGCCCTGCCCTACGCCATGGCTCGGCGGACTCGCGAGCGTCCCGGGCTCGGACGGATCTTCGCGGGCCACACACGGGATCAGGCGACAGGCAGCGTACGTGCGCTTGCGATTGCCACGAATGGGGGACAGATTGCGGCCTCCCTATATTTCGGAGAATCAGATGGCGGTGCCAATCCGTTGCGCCAGCGCTCAGACTGCGACCGTCACGCGCATGAACGTGGCGGGGATCGAAGTGCCGCCGGCGGTATCCTGATTTTGCGCATTGGCGAGCTCCAGGAGTTGGTTGTGGAGATCGGCCTCGGTGCCACTCTTTTGCGCCGCCTCGAACGCGTTCATGGTCGGTCCGTAGAACTGGCGGAACAGCCCAATCACCTCCGCCGGGCTCCTATCAGGCGACGTGAACCAGAAGGTGTCCTTGACCAACGAGATACGGTCCGCGGGCACACCGGCCTGACCGAATCGCTCGACGATATGGCTCTCCACACCCCAGGTCATTGGACTAATGAACCCCTCAGGCGGCGGAGGCGCGAACGCCGAACTGATCTTGAGCAGCTGCGACACGAACGAGGTTGGGTCGTTGGGGATCCAGTTGCCCATCACGATGCGACCGCCCGGCCGGGTGACGCGCACCATTTCCTTGGCGACGTCGAAAGGCTGGGGCGCGAACATCGCGCCGAACACGGTCAGCGTGAGGTCGAACGAACGGTCCGCAACACCCTCCAGGTTCGAGGCGTCACCCTCCTGAATCGAAAGGTTCATGAGACCGGCTGCCGCTGCACGCTCGTTGCCGGCCTTGACGAGGTTACGGGCGATGTCGATGCCGACGACTTCGGCGCCGGTGCGGGCGAGCGGAACTGCCGTGGTGCCATCGCCGCAACCGAGGTCTAAAGCGCGCAACGGCATCTTCACGTCGAGCGATTTCACCAGCGCTTCGCCAGCATCGCGCATCAAGGCGGCAATCGCGGTGAAGTCGCCCTTCTCCCACAACATCTGGTTCGGATTCATCCGGGCCTCCTTTGAAATTTGCTCCGGCTCCGCCATTTGCGAGCACCAGCGGATGGCGCGTCGGTGTGAATGTACGACATTTGCGGCTGGGATAGGCACGATCAACGGCAAGATCGCAGCTATGGGCGGGTCGGAGCAGCGGTTGGATTGCTAGAGCTAGAGCGGAAATTGGGTGCCCGCCCCCGCTATGCTGGGTCACCGCCTGGCATCAACCTTGAGGAGGGCCGTAACCCAGCTTCCGATCGGCCAGGTGAATCACATCGCTGGTCAGCAGGCGCTCGATGAGCAACTGCACCTTTTTCGCCGGGGCGGGGCCGAACTTCGTTTGGATGTGGTGTTCCAAGGCGGACAAGCTCTTGGGTCGGTTCGAGGCCTTGAGGTCTTTGAGAAGGTCTCGATACATCGCGATCGGCAGCTTCTCCAAGGACTTTTTCCTTGGGGGCAACTGCTGTGCGCGCAGTGCCTTGGCCACTGCTGGAGCTTTCTGATCTTTCGGTGGCTTGGCGTTTGCGGTCACCTTCTTCTTGGGCGCCTTTGCAGCCTTCCCGTTCTTGACTCGTGCAGGCAGGTCACCTTTTGATGGTGTGCTAGATGGCCGGGCCACGACCTGCAGCGAATTCATGCGCCGGACAGAAAATGCAAGCGTCCCTTTGGGGACGGCTGGACGTTCTCCAGACCAGCAGATGGACGCCGGTCGCCATGCTCAAGCGGTGCCGCGGCAGCGCGGGTAGTCCGAACAGCCCCAAAATTCCTGGCCCGCGTATGCACTCTTTTTCGCTGTGCGTCGGATCATGGCCTGCGCGCACCTCGGGCAACTCGGAGCGGCTACCTTCGCCGCTTTGGGTTCCTTGTCAGTGGCTCGTCCTGCATAGCCATGAGTCTTCCAGTGTCCTGCGCCGGCATCACCCCTGACCTGCTTGAGCAACTGCTGCAGCTTCGGACCATTGATCAGCCGCACATTGCTCCTGAAAGCCCTAGAGTTCCACGGCTACGCGAAACAAGGATCCTTCTGGAACGCCAGGATCCAGGTCGA
>NZ_JBFUIU010000947.1:0-3175 GCF_056401695.1 Variovorax sp. P4_D9 | reverse complement strand
GCTGACCACCGATCTTTCACTGCGCTTCGACCCTGCCTACGAAAAGATCTCGCGGCGCTTCCTCGAGCACCCCGAGCAGCTTGCCGACGCGTTTGCGCGTGCCTGGTTCAAGCTGACGCATCGCGACATGGGCCCGCGCTCGCGCTACCTCGGCCCGGAAGTGCCCGCCGAAGAGCTGATTTGGCAAGATCCGATTCCGAAGGTCGACCATCCCCTGATCGATGACAAGGACATCGCGGCGCTCAAGACCAAGGTGCTGGCCTCGGGCCTGTCGGTGTCCGACCTGGTGCTGACGGCCTGGGCCTCGGCCTCCACCTACCGCGGCTCCGACATGCGGGGCGGCTCCGACGGCGGCCGCATCCGCCTCGCGCCTCAAAAGGACTGGGAAGTCAACGAGCCGACCAAGCTGGCCAAGGTGCTCAAGACGCTGGAAGGAATCCAGAGCGAGTTCAACAAGGCGCAATCGGGTGGCAAGAAGGTCTCGATGGCCGACCTGATCGTCCTGGCCGGCTGCGCCGGCGTCGAGCAGGGGGCCAAGAACGCCGGTCACAACGTGACGGTGCCCTTCACCCCTGGCCGCATGGACGCGTCGCAGGAGCAGACCGATGTGCAAGCCATGGCGGTGCTCGAGCCGGTGGCCGACGGCTTCCGCAACTACCTCAAGAAGGACTACAACGTTCCCGCCGATGCGCTGCTGATCGACAAGGCGCAGCTGCTCACCCTGACCGCGCCCCAGATGACGGTGCTCGTGGGCGGCATGCGCGCGCTGGGCGCCAACGTCGGTGCCACCAAGCACGGCATCTTCAGCCAGAAGGAGCACACGCTGACCAACGAGTTCTTCGTGCGCCTGCTCGACCTGAACACGACCTGGAAGGCTATGCCCGGCGAGAACAACCTGTACGAGGGAGTTGAACGCAAGACGGGCGAGCGCAAGGGCAGCGCGACGCGCGTGGACCTGGCCATCGGCTCCAATTCAGTGCTGCGCGCCCTGGCCGAGGTCTACGGCAGTTCGGACGCGCAGGAGAAGTTCGTGAAGGACTTCGTCACGGCGTGGACCAAGGTGATGAACCTTGGCCGCTTCGACATAGTCTAGACAATCCTCGCGGTTGCCGATTCGCGCGGGTTCTCGGCGACGCCATCGCATGCAACGCCGTGGTGCTGGGCCTTCGCCAACTGGACCTTGAGGAGGCCAACGAACGTTGGCCTCCTCAAGCGCAACCTGCCGATCTCCAGGCCGAAGCTATGCCTGGTCGCGATTTTCATGAACAAGATGGTCTTGCCTGAAGGCGCGCTTGATGGGCGGCACGCAGCCGCCTGAACTCTCGGGGTGATCGCATTTTCAGGGCTCGCCCATTGCCACGGGCCCCTGCCGGCCACGAGCTGCCGTTCGAGGCCGGCGACTAGTTCGGGCGCTTTCCGACGATGAAAGCACGCCTTCGTCTTTGCCCTCCTCCTCCCGAGGGGGAGCAGTGCTACGCTATGCAGACAGGCGCGCAGGAGACAACGATGACGGCCAGCTACGTGGAAATACAAGGCGCCCAGGCGGATATTGACCTCTGGGATGGGTTGATCACGGATCAAAACGCCCTCATCGGCGTCATGATGCAGAAGATGTCCCAAGTCGGATGCACGGATGCAGCATGGCTCGACGAGCGAATCACGGAGGCGGAAAGTATCGAGAATCGCTTGGTCGTCGGACTCGACCGCGCCCAGCGCCGATTACGGGCATTGATCTAGACATCCCGAGTACTCGATTCAAGCGGCCCAACGTCCGGGAATGCAGGTCGGCGGATACACCCCCGAACTCACCGCCGCATGCGAGCGCGTGCTGTTCATTCTCCTGCGCGGTTTCGGCACGTTGAAGGAAGAATTGCGCCTCATCGGCGGGCAGGTGCCTCAGTACTTGGCGCCAGCACAGGACGGCGTGGTGCCTGCATCGGCGGGAGCATCCGGTTGATATCGTCCTTGACCTCCAGGACGCTTGGCTGAAGGCGAGCGGGATCACCTCGGGCCCCCTTTTCCGCCGGATCCACAAGGGCGGGAAGCTCGGCGAAGACGGCCTTCCGGGACGGCCATCAGCGACATCGTCAAGGCGCGATGTGCGCTCTCGGGCGTCAGGGACGACTTCTCAGCCCACTCGCTGCGCTCGGGGTTCGTCACCGAGGCGGGTCAATGCAAGAAACGATGGCCATGACAGGCCATCACAGTGCGGACACGGTGACGGGCTACTCTCGGGCTGGCGCCGCCCAGGTGAGCGCGGTCGCGCGGATGATGGATTCGGGGAGGCGCGGCCCGACGAAAAACTGAATCTGACTGGGCTGTCGTAGCCTGGCAAGCCACAACGGCCGCTCCAGCTGTTCCCACCGCTACGCGACGTGACCTACGAGTTCGAAGCGAACTTCAATGGCACAACCACCGAGCAACTGGAGGTCCCCAACTACCCCGCCCCACCTCAAATGTTGTCGCGGTGCATCCAGGCAACCAGCAGGGCGGTCAGTGCCGCACCCCCTGCGGCAGCGACCAGTACCGCTCGAATGGGTTGCCTGATTACACAGCCGCGGATCACGTTCAGGACGTGATCGACCTGCTCCTGCACTCGCCCTGCACTCAGGGGCATCTGTGCGGACGGCAGAGTTTTAGATATCACCTCCGCGTCGTCGACGACCGTGCTGCTTTCATCCGCAACGGTTGGGGTCGCGCCGAACTCGTTCGAAATCATCGAAGATCTCTCTTGCTGGGCCTGTAGCGATCAACGTGCATGTCATGCGACATGCAGCATGATAGTGAATCATGGCCGCCAAGGTCCAGTCAAGTGGCAGCACAGAGCGATGTGCGATGCAATAGAGTGGCTGGCGCAGAGTGACCTGGGCAGCGAAGTCAGTATCGTCGTACCATCCGACCCTCGCATCCTCCGGAGGCCGCCATGCCCGACGACAACGCGAAATTCGACAAGGAAGCCCTTTCCCTGATCGAATCCCTCAAGGGACGGCGAAAGCCGGCCAAACGCGCTCCACGGAAGGCGGCGGCCCCGCGGGAAAAAGCAGCGGACAAGGAGAAAGTCGTCGCACGGCGGGCGGCAAATCGCTTTTAGCGTCCGAAATCGTCCATGCGACGGGAGCGGGTCAATGTGCGCCGAGCAGATCTACGCCAGCGGCGACATCCAGCACACCGCGCT
>NZ_JBFUIU010000946.1:0-3189 GCF_056401695.1 Variovorax sp. P4_D9 | reverse complement strand
CGCAGGAGCACTGCGGCGGGCGAGTTGCGGTTCGGCACGGACTCGATGTACATGACTTCGTTTATAGAACCAATACAGAGCTAATTCAACAGAATAATGAACAATTTACATGGCTACAAATTGACACAAGAAAAAGGCCGAAACCCGCGCCAATGCTGGGTTACGGCCTGATCAATGCTTCAAAGTTCGGTCTAAAAGACGCACTGGAGCTCTCTCGCGGAAGCACCGCGGCAGGAGTTGCAGGTGGCGGCTCAAGTGGCGTGAGCTCAAGCTCCGGCGCGACAGGTGCCGGAGGCTCGTCCGGCGCGGAGGACGCGGCGGCAGGGCTCGGGGTCGACGCCTTCGTTGACCCGCTGGCCGGCGCCGGCTGCGACGGAACCCGTCAATTCGACATGAAGCACCTGCCCGGCAACACCCTCAACATGGTCGAGATGTACCAACTGCGCGAGCGCGCTCACATATTGGTCCAGAAATCGGCCCGTCGCACGGGTGATCGGCGCAGCGTTCGTCTTGACGCCGTGGGCCTTGAGCTGTTTCAGCAGATGCAGCGCGAGGTGGAGCTGGCGCACTTCAGCCAGGCCGCCGTTTCCACGAAGCGCAAACCAAAGGACGCATCCGAGGAAAGCTTCTCAGGCACGCGACCGGAAGACACTCAGCCTCGCCGTGACGAGCCTCGGCTCAAAGTCCGGCGGGCGGACGCACCCTTGCCAGACGAGGGCGATGCGCCACTCGACGCAGATCCGGACCGGCCGATGACCAGCGTGGCCCGGGATCGCGCAGCACTCCAGCGCGAGGCACTGCTCGAGCAGTGCGCAGAGGCTCATGGCGAGGCGATGGGTGATCTGGCCCTGCTGAACCAGGCGGGAGGGCCTGAGCGACGACGCGATCTGAGGGCGGGAGGGGGCTGCAGAGCCCATGTCGACGACGCCGGGCAGCACGCGAGCACAAGAAGTCCGGCACCGGAGGCTCCGAGGGGAAGCCCTTCTTGTGCAAGAACTGTTCGAGGAGGTCGGGTTCGGGACTGTTTGCTGTCATTCACGCACAAAGCGCGAACGGCAAGGATGGGCCCACTGCAGTTCAGTCGGCATAAGAAGTTGACCGCCTGAAACCAGTCATTGCGGCGGCTGCCCACTACCCTGCAATCTTCGAGAAATCAGGTAGCCGTTTCTGMGCAAATGCGACGAACGCTTCGCGCGCTTCAGGACTCTTGAGGCGCTCGGTGAACTTCGCGCTCTCTAGGTCCATCTGAGCCACGATTGCTGCGAGAATGTGAAATATTCCCATATTCCATTCTGGAGATAGAAAATGARAACCTTCGCCTGCATACGTGCCGCGTTGTCCGCGGTAGTGCTSGGATCCCTCYTGGCMTGCGGMGGCGGCGGCRGMRGCGGSGGCTCGATTCCCGTCGCCGCCACCCCGACCCCCACCGCCGAGAAAGGCACGCTGCGRCTGGCCATGACCGACGCGCCGGCCTGCGGCTATGACGCCGTCAAYGTGACCGTCRCCAAGGTGCGSGTCCACCARTCCGCGAACGCGGCGGAAAGTGAAGCTGGTTGGCAGGACCTGCCAGTGGACCCGCCGGCGCGCATAGATCTCTTGTCGTTGACCAACGGCGTGCTGTTCGAACTCGGGCAATTGCCACTGCCGGTGGGCAAGTACACCCAGCTGCGCCTGGTGCTGGCCGAGAACGGCAGCAGCACGCCGCTGGCCAATTCGGTCATTCCCACTGGCAAAAACGAAGTTGCTCTGAAGACGCCCAGCGGCCAGCAATCGGGCTTGAAGGCGAATGCCAACATCGATGTGGCRGCCAACCAGATGGCGGACTTCGTGATCGACTTCGACGCCTGCAAGTCAGTGGTGAAAGCCGGCAACTCCGGACAGTACTTGCTCAAACCGGTACTGAGCGTGGTGCCGCGCCTGGTCTCTGGCGTGCTTGGTTATGTGGACGTCGGCGTGGTCGATCCGCAGACCAGCGTTTCGCTGCAGCAGAACGGGGTCATCGTCAAGGCGACGGTGCCGGATAGCGCCGGCAAATTCCTATTGCAGCCCGTGCCAGCGGGAAGCTACCAAGTGGTGCTGACGGCGCCCGGCCGCACCACCGCGGTGGTGACCAACGTGCCCGTTGCCGATCAAACCGTGACCACGCTCAACGCCACGACCTCGGCGCTCTCCGTGCCCACTTCGCCGACGGCCACCTTGTCCGGCGCCGTGAGCACCGCCAGCTCGCCGATCGAAGCGCAGGTGCGTGCCCTGCAGCCGCTGTCCGGCGGCCCGACCGTCGTCGTGGCCGACCGTGCGGCGGACGGCGACACAGGCGCCTACTCCTACGCGGTGCCGGTGAATGCGCCGCTGGTGGCGCCCTATGTCGTGGCGCCCGCGGCGCTGGTGTTTGCGCCGAACACGGCTGCGGCTGGCAAGTACGTGGTCGAAGCCAGCGGGGCCGGCTCGGTGAAGACGGCATCCTCGCCGTTGCTGGCGGGGGGCGCGACCTTCGCCACCAACTTCACCCTGCCCTGAGTTGACTTGAGCGGCGCCCCGGGGACCGGGGCGCGCCGCAATGGGGATGGTTGCCTCCGCGATCGGTGGACGACCTCGCGGGGCTCGCTGAATGGCCGCATGAGTGGGCGAGACGGCACGGCCGTTCTATTTTGGGGCAATCCTCGTGGGCCGTCCGTCTCCTTAGCAGTCTGGCGACGTTACTGTCGCCAGACCTGAAAGCTGACCTACATGAAAGACGGCTTATGGCCGTCATGAATAGCTATTCATGACGGCCATCAGCCGACATTGGTCAGCGTCTGCTTCGGAGGTCAGTTCATTCCGACCTAAGAGGCGCGACGATGCCATAGGCTGAGACGTTCAGCCATGCTGCCAGCGTGCACGTGCTCGCGTGCGTGGCCGCGATGAGCGTCTCGTGAAGCGTGAAGCTTGTCCACGATGCTCGAGTCAAATTCGGCGGTCAAGCTGGGGACGCGTCGGGTCCAGCCCGGCATGATCAAATTGGCTCACTCGCGCAACTGCTCTCAGGTTGCCCCCTTGTCGCTACCGGCCGGGGGCACAGGTCCGCCGCCGACCTTTTCGACTCACGCGCTCGGATTTTCCATAGCTTCGTAGCCTTCTCAGGTTCCCGTGGGACATTCCGCGGTTTCCTCCCTCAAGGCTTGTCCAACACCTGCCCTCAGGCCGCTGTCG
>NZ_JBFUIU010000945.1:0-3192 GCF_056401695.1 Variovorax sp. P4_D9 | reverse complement strand
CGGATCTGCTGGGCTGCCGGTTCGCCTTTGCGCCGCTGCATCGCGCGCATCTGCCCGAGCGCGATGCGGCCGGACGCTCCAGCGTCCCCGGCGTGTACCTTGCGGGCGATGGCGCCGGCATCATGGGTGCCGACGCGGCCGAGTGGGCGGGCGAGCTGGCCGCGCTCACGCTGCTGGCCGACCACGGCATGGCCATCGACACGCAGCGCGCAGGGATGCTCCAGCATCGGCTGGCCCGACTCACCGGATTTCGCGAGGGCCTCGAGCGCGCCTTTCCCTTCCCTTCCGACTGGGCCGCGCAGGCGCCCGACGAACTCGTGGTTTGCCGTTGCGAGAACGTCACGGCGGGCGAGTTGCGGCGGAGCGTCGCGGACAGCGGCGCCGACGAGATGAACCGCCTCAAGGCACTGACGCGCGTCGGCATGGGCCGCTGCCAGGGCCGGATGTGCGGCGTGGCCGCCGCTGAGATCCTCGCGCACGCCACCAGACAGCCGGTGCAGCAGGTGGGCCGCTTCCGCGGGCAGGCGCCGATCAAGCCGATCCCCATCCAACTGGTACGTGCATCGAGCGCGTCGCACGCAGGAGCAGCCGCATGACGCTGCGCATCAGCACTGACGTCGCCATCGTGGGTGGCGGCATCGTGGGCAGTTCGGCCGCGCTGGCGTTGCGCGGCAAGGGGCTGCGCGTGGTGCTGCTGGAGCGCGACTTCTGCGGCTCACGCTCGAGCGGAGTGAACTACGGGGGCGTCCGTCGCCAGGGGCGGCCCCTCGGCCAGCTGCCGTTGGCACAGCGTGCCCATGAGATCTGGGGCCGCCTGTCGGAACTGATCGGCACCGACGGCGAGTACCTGCGCTCGGGCCACTTCAAGATTGCGCGCAGCGAAGCCGATCTGGCCGCGCTGGAGGCCTACCGCGACCGCGCGCGCGACTTCGCGCTCGGCATCGACATCCTGTCGGGCGCGCGGCTGCGCGAACGGTGCCCGTGGCTCGGCGGCAAGGCGGTCGGTGGCTCGCTCTGCCTGGAAGACGGGCAGGCCAATCCGCGCCTTGTGTCCCCGGCCTTCGCGCTCGCGGCGCAGCGCGCGGGCGCCGACATCCACGAGCGCACGCGCGTCGACGAGATTGCACACGATGGACAGTTGTTTCATCTGCGTACGGGCAACGCGCTGGAAGTGAAGGCGCCCGTGCTGCTCAATTGCGCCGGCGCCTGGGCCAACGCGGTCGCCGGGCAGTTCGGCGATACGGTGCCGATGTATTCGCGCAGTCCCGCGATGGCCGTCACCGAGCCGCTGCCGTTCTTCATGCAATGGAGCCTCGGCGTCGAGGGCGGCGGTGTGTATTGCCGGCAAGTCGCGCGCGGCAACCTGGTGCTCGGCGGAGGACCGGGGCGTCTGCTCGATGCCGACCGCGCACGCTCCGAGCGCGACACGATCGCGAGCCTGTCGACGCAGGCGATCGAGCTGCTGCCGATGCTGCGCCATGCGCACTTCATCCGCACCTGGGGCGGCACCGAAGGCTACCTGCCCGACCACCAGCCGGTGATCGGCCCCAGCCGCACGACGCCGGGCCTGTTTCACGGGTTCGGCTTTGCCGGCGCCGGCTTCCAGATCGGCCCTGCGGTTGGCGAGGTTCTGGCCGAACTGGTGCGCGACGGACGCAGCCGCACGCCAATCGGCGCCTTCGCCATCGATCGCTTCGTCCACCCGCCGGAAGCCGCTCCGGCGCCGGCCCATTGAACCGCATTCATCGCCTGCATCCCTCCTTCAACCGTCCCGAAAGGAAAGTCATGTCCTCTGCCCGTATCGCCCTCCGGCCCATCGTGCGCCGCTCGCTCTTCACCGTGGCTGCCGCCGCCGCCCTGGCTGCCAGCGGCGTGGTTGCCGCTCAGACCAAGACGCTCTACATCGGCATGAACGGCGGCACCATGGAGAAGGCGTATACGCAGTACGTCTTCCCGGCCTTCGAGAAGCTGAACAACGTCAAGGTCGTGGTGGTGCCCGGCACGTCGTCGGACATTCTTGCCAAGGCGCAGGCCAACAAGGAGCGTCCGCAGATGCACGTGATGTTCCTCGACGACGGCGTCATGGTCCGCGCGATCGGCATGGGGCTGTGCGAGAAGCAGCGCCCGAGCGCGGCGCTCAACGAGATCTACCCGGCCGCGCGCTTCAAGGGCGACATGGCCAGCGGCGTGAGCCTGGGCATGACCGGCCTGGCATACAACGCGAAGATGTTCAAGGAGAAGGGCTGGGCTGCGCCCACCTCGTGGATGGATCTGGCCGACCCCAAGTTCAAGGGCAAGGTGGTGTTCCAGTCGGTCTCGGCTTCGTCCTTCGGCCTGCATGGCTTCCTGATGTTCAACCGCATCCAGGGCGGCAACGACCAGAACGTCGAGCCCGGCTTCAAGGCCTGGCCGACGACGATCGGCCCGAACGTACTGGAATACATCCCGAGTTCGGCCAAGATCTCCGAGATGGTGCAGACCGGCGAAGCGGCGATCTTTCCGCTGACGCCGACGGCGGTGGCGGCGCTGAAGACCAAGGGCATCCCGGTCGAATACGCGAACCCCAAGGAAGGCGCGGTGGTGCTGATGGTGGGTCAGTGCGTGATCGCCAACAACAGCGAGCCGGAACTCGCCCAGAAGCTCGCCGAGTTCCTGCTGAGCCCGCTGGCCCAGGCGAACGTGCTGCAGTACGGCAGCCAGATCCCGACCAACCCGAAGGCGCCGGCCGTGGGCGAGGGCGTTGCCCAGGTGGCAGCGATCAACGGCTACATGAAGACGGCAGTCACGGTGGACTGGGAGAGCATCAACGCGAACCGGCCGGCGTGGAATGCGCGGTGGAACAAGAGCATCGAGCGATAGGGCTCACGGGCGGTGCCCGGCAAGCGGCGTGTGGACTCGGGACGATTGGCTACTGCAAAGTTCAAGGCGTTCCCGCACCGGCAGGATCACTTTGACGAGCGCAACCTCGTTCAAGTGATCCGTGCAAGACCTTTTTTTAGCTCGCTACACGGGCGACGATGGCCGAAGGCACCGGTGGGACCGGCTGCTTCGAATCAGGCAGCGGGTCCTCACCCATGTAAGGATGGTCCGGTCGAATCAAACACGCGCCGACAGGGCCGAGAACGAGCATTGACATCGATAGGGCGAATACGTACTGCCAGGACCCCGTGCTATCGATCAGCCATCCAACGA
>NZ_JBFUIU010000944.1:0-3192 GCF_056401695.1 Variovorax sp. P4_D9 | reverse complement strand
AGTGACTACTTGTGTAGCTATTTGGTTTTAGGAATTAGGGTTTCGTGATATACGAGTACAAGAAGCGGTCCGCCTGACGGGATAACCGAACGACGACGACAGGGCGCCGCGGCATTTCGAAATTGCAATGACGCGCTCAATCCGCTTCGAAGCGCCGACCGTAGGCGCCGAAGCTGGCCGCCTTCAGCGCCTTCATCATCACCTTGGCCGCCGGTGACAGCAGCCGGTCGGTGCGGGTGATGATGCCGAAGGCGTCCATGTGGCAGTGGAGCTCGACCGGCAGCAGCGCCACGATGCCGTGCGCCGCGTAGTAGCGGGCCACGTCGGTGGCCAGCACCGCGACCATGTCGCTTTGCTGCAGCATGCGCGTAATGAACAGCAGCGCCGCGGTCTCGATCACGTTGATCGGCGGCGCCAGCCCCTCCTCCTGGAACATCAACTCGAAGCGATGGCGCAGCACGCTGCCCGCGGGCGGCACGATCCAGCCCGCGGAAACCAGGTCGCGAAGGCCCAGGCCGCTGACGCCGAGCAGCGGATGGCCGGGGCGCACCAGCGCACACACGGGCTCCTCGGTCAGCGCCTCGTAGCGCAGGTTGGTCTTGTCGTGCTCGGCGAAGAGGCGTGCCACCAGCAGGTCGAGCTTGCCCTGCTCGAGCCGTTCGAGCAGCACCGGGCTGGTCTCGATCTCGACCGCGATGCGCAGGTTCGGCTGTTCGCGCTTGACCTCGGCAACGGCCGGCGGCAGCAGCACCAGCCCGGGCGCGGTGATGACGCCGATGTTGACCTGGCCGGCGCGCCCGGCCTTGAGCGCGCTGAGTTCGTCGTGCGCCTGATTCAGGCTGGCCAGTGCGACCCGTGCGTGGCGGATCATGATCTCGCCATACCACGTGGCCCGCATGCCGCGCGGCAGGCGGTCGAACAGCGAAACCTCCAGCACGTCTTCGAGGTCCTTCAGCAGCTTGGATGCCGCGGGTTGCGTCATGTTGAGCACCTGGGACGCGCGATGGATGTTGCCTTCCTCGGCCAGGGCCACGAGCAACAGCAGCTGCCGGGTCTTGAGGCGCGCACGGATGAACCAGTGCGTGTAGTTGGTCATGGGGTTTACCTGAATGCTTCTTCGGATATGCATTCGATCCAAATCTTGATTGGAAAGATATGGGTGTGATTCCTAAACTCGCCCCACCTTGAAGCGCAGCGACCTCCAACAGACAGCACGGCAGTTCATCAACGGCCGCTGGGAGAGCGGTGTCACGACGGGCCTGAGCGGAAACCCGTCCGACACCCGCGAGGTGGTGGCCGAGTACGCGCGGGCCGACCGCAGCCAGGCCGAGGTGGCGATCCGCGCCGCGGCCGATGCCTTTCCGCACTGGAGCCAGAGCACGCCGCAGCGGCGCGCCGACGTGCTGGACCAGATCGGCAGCGAGCTCCTGGCGCGCCGCGAGGAGCTCGGGCTGCTGCTGGCGCGGGAAGAGGGCAAGACCCTGGCCGAAGCCGTCGGGGAGGCCGCGCGGGCTGGCCACATCTTCAAGTTCTTCGCCGGCGAGGCGCTGCGCGCGAGCGGCAGCGAGGCGCTGGCCTCGGTGCGTCCCGGCGTGCAGGTGGACGTCACGCGCGAACCGCTCGGCGTGGTCGGGTTGATCGCGCCGTGGAACTTCCCGCTGGCGATCCCGGCCTGGAAGATCGCGCCGGCGCTCGCCTGCGGCAACTGCGTGGTCTTCAAGCCGGCCGAACTGGTGCCGGCCTGCGGCTGGGCGCTGGCCGAGATCATCAGCCGTGCGGCGCTGCCTGCGGGCACCTTCAACCTCGTGATGGGCAGCGGCCGGGAAGTCGGCCAGGCGCTGGTCGACAGTCCGCTGGTGGACGCGATCAGCTTCACCGGATCGTTCGCCGTCGGCGAGCAGATCCTGCAGGCCGCGGCGCGGCGCCGGGCCAAGGTGCAGCTCGAGATGGGCGGCAAGAATCCGCTGCTGGTGCTGGCCGATTGCGACCTCGACCGGGCGGTCGAATGCGCAGTCCAGGGCGCCTATTTCTCGACCGGCCAGCGCTGCACCGCCTCGAGCCGGCTGATCGTCGAAGCCCCCGCCCACGACGCCTTCGTCGCACGGCTGCGTCACCGGCTGACGGGCCTCAAGGTCGGGCATGCGCTGGAGCGCGGCACCGACATCGGGCCGGTGGTCGACCGCGCGCAGCTGGCACAGAACCTGGCCGCGGTCGCCCACGCGAAGGAAGACGGCGCGGAGCACGTGTGGGGCGGCGAACTGCTGCAGCGCGCCACGGTCGGCCACTACATGAGCCCGGCCCTGTTCCTGGCGCGGCCCGAGCACCGGATCGCGCGCGACGAGACCTTCGGCCCGGTGGCCTGCGTGCTGCGGGCCGACGACTACGAGCACGCGCTGCAGATCGCCAACGACACGCCCTTCGGTCTTTGCGCCGGCATCTGCACCACCTCGTTGTCGCGTGCGATGCACTTCAAGCGCCACGCCAAGGTCGGCGTGACGATGGTTAACCTGCCGACCGCCGGGGTCGACTACCACGTGCCCTTCGGCGGCCGCAAGGCCTCGAGCTACGGTCCGCGCGAGCAGGGCCGCAATGCCGCCGAGTTCTACACCAGCGTCAAGACCGGCTACGTGCTGGCCTGAGTGAACACCATAACGACAAGAGCTGCTTTTTTCACCACGCCAACCAGGAGACATCATGAAACTGAACCGTCGCACGCTCAACATCGCGCTGGCATCCGCCACGCTGTCCTCGATGCTGCCGACCACGGCCTTCGCGCAGAAGAAACCGGTGCTCGGCTTCGCCCAGGTCGGCGCCGAAAGCGAATGGCGCACCGCCAACACCGAGTCGATCAAGTCGGCCGCCGCGGAGGCCGGGATCGAGCTCAAGTTCTCCGATGCGCAGCAGAAGCAGGAGAACCAGATCAAGGCGATCCGCTCCTACATCGCGCAAAAGGTCGACGTCATCGCGTTCTCGCCGGTGGTCGAATCGGGCTGGGACACGGTGCTGCTAGAAGCCAAGGCCGCCAAGATCCCGGTGGTGCTGACCGACCGCTCGGTGAACACCAAGGACGACTCGCTCTACGTCACCTTCATGGGCTCGGACTTCGTCGAGGAAGGCCGCAAGGCCGGCCGCTGGCTGGTCGAGAAGGAGAAGGGCAACCCCGGTCCGATCAATATCGTGGAACTGCAGGGC
>NZ_JBFUIU010000943.1:0-3214 GCF_056401695.1 Variovorax sp. P4_D9 | reverse complement strand
CGCGGCGCCTGCTCGCCCGCCGCGGGCTCGCCGCCGCGCATCCAGCCGGCCAGCGAGGACAGCCAGACGCGCAGGCCGGCCGCCAGGCACCACCAGACCGAGTAGCCGGCCAGGAAATAGCTGGCGTCGGCCAGCCAGGCACCGATGCGACCGCCCCAGTTCTTGACTTCGCCACCGGTGCCCGAGGTCGACCAGGCGGCGTCCGAGGGCGTGAAGCTCAGCATCGAGAGCAGCCAGAACAGGAGCACCACGAAACCGGCGATCAACGTGATCTCGTGCGCGAAACGCATCGCGCGCAGGCGCACCGGCAGCGGTTCGCCCGACGAGGAGTTTTGAAGAGTATTGAGCGAATAGGTCATGAAAGGCACGCGGTGCAGCCCGCGGGGGCGGGCTGGAGATCCGGCAAAACTACAACGAAAACGCCCACGGCCGCGTTGTCAGGCCCGACGACGTCGTGGCCGGCCCGCGACGCCGCCGACCAGCCTGTCAGGTGAGCGATGAGAGTCGTTCCTTGACGATCATCGAGCCATCGGTCTGGGTCTGGACGAAACCACGCTCCTCGAGATCCTTCATGACGCGGCTGACCATCTCGCGCGATGCGCCGACCATCTTGGCCAGGTCCTGGCGCGAGATCTTGTCGCGCACCTTGAGATTGCCCTCGCCATCGTCGACCGCGAATTCGAGCAGCGAACGGGCGACACGGCCGTAGACGTCCATCAGCGCCAGCGACTCGATCTTGCGATCGGCATGGCGCAGGCGCGACACCAGGCCCCGCATGATGTTGTAGGACATCGAGGAATTCTCGGGCAGGCAGCGCGCGAAGGCCTCCCGGTCGAGCATCAGCACGTCGGTCTGGATCTCGGTGCGCACGGTGGCCGAATGCGGCTCGTCGTCGATCATGCTCATCTCGCCGACGTAGTCGCCCGGCTGCAGGGTCGCGAGGATGACCTCCCGCCCGCGGCTGTCGGTACTCATGACGCGGGCCCGCCCGGTCAGGATGATGTAGAGCGCATCCGACTTCTTGCCCTGCTCAACCACCACCTCGGCACGCTTGAAACGCTTCTTGACGATCGCATCGGCGATGCTCGCGGACTGAGCAGGTGTCAGCGTGGCGAACAACGGCACGCGACGGAGCAATTCAAGATTGGACAGCATCGACATTCATCAATCCCCGATTTGGCGCGATTGCATCATCGATGGATTCATACAATCGCCCCCATTGAAAGGAGCCGCCATCCGGGCTTGAACCGAACGGTGATACTCCATATCTATCAAACACCCTGAAAATGTACACGCTGCCGCAGCGTCAATCCTAGGTTTTCTACTCATGTCATCTCATCAGCACGCTAAGGTTCTCATTCTCGGCTCCGGCCCGGCCGGTTATTCCGCCGCAGTCTACGCGGCCCGCGCCAATCTCGAACCCATGCTGATCACCGGCATGGCCCAGGGCGGGCAGCTCATGACCACGACCGATGTCGACAACTGGCCGGCCGATGTCCACGGCGTGCAAGGGCCCGACCTGATGCAGCGCTTCCTGGAGCATGCCGAGCGCTTCAAGACCCAGATCGTCTTCGACCATATCAACAAGGTCGACTTCAGCCAGCGCCCTTTCACCCTGACCGGTGACAGCGGCACCTACACCTGCGATGCGCTGATCATCGCCACCGGTGCCTCGGCGAAGTACCTGGGGCTCGAATCCGAGCAGCACTTCTTGGGCCGCGGCGTCTCGGGCTGCGCCACCTGCGACGGCTTCTTCTACCGCGAGCAGGAAGTCTGCGTCATCGGCGGCGGCAACACCGCGGTCGAGGAAGCGCTGTACCTGTCGAACATCGCCAGCAAGGTCACGCTGGTGCATCGGCGCGACAAGTTCCGTGCCGAGCCGATCCTGATCGACAAGCTGCACGCCAAGGTCGCCGAAGGCAAGATCGAGCTCAAGGTCCACAACACGTTGGACCAGGTGCTGGGCGACGATTCGGGCGTGACCGGCATCCGGCTCAAGAACACCAAGACCGGCGCCACCGAGGACCTGCAGCTCAAGGGTTGCTTCATCGCCATTGGGCACCACCCGAACACCGACATCTTCCAGGGCCAGCTCGAGATGAAGGACGGCTACATCCTGACCCGCGCGGGCCTGCAGGGATTCGCGACCATGACCAGCGTGCCGGGCGTGTTCGCCGCCGGCGACGTCCAGGACCACGTGTATCGCCAGGCGATCACCAGCGCCGGAACCGGCTGCATGGCCGCGCTGGACGCCCAGCGCTTTTTGGAACAATAGCTCGCCCCCAGGTTGCCCGGCACTTCGTGTCCGGGCGCCCACCCCCTACCGGGGGCAACACCAGAGGCCCGGCAAAGCCGGTTCCTCGGTGTTTCACCAACAGGGCTTGGCTGCGCCGGCCCTTCCCGGGGCTTTTGGCATATAATTCAAGGCTTTGCCGAAATTGACGTTCGCGTCGGTCGGCGACATCGGGGTACCGCCACCCGTTTCTGGCGAGGTCAAGCTGCAAACCACCCACGCAACCCTGCTGCGTTGCTTTGGTGCCAGCTGTTCAAGAAAGAGTGTCCACATGGCACGCGTTTGCGAAGTCACGGGCAAAGGCCCGATGGTCGGAAACAATGTTTCCCACGCCAACAACAAAACCAAGCGCCGGTTCCTGCCGAACCTGCAATACCGTCGTTTCTGGGTCGAAACGGAAAACCGCTGGGTTCGCCTGCGGGTTTCGAGCGCTGCCCTGCGCCTGATCGACAAGAACGGCATCGACGCCGTGCTCGCAGACCTGCGCGCACGCGGCCAAGCCTAAGGAGCTGAATCATGGCAACGAGCAAAGGCGGACGCGAAAAGATCAAGCTGGAATCCACCGCGGGTACCGGCCATTTCTACACCACCAGCAAGAACAAGAAGACGATGCCTGAAAAGATGTCGATCATGAAGTTCGACCCCAAGGCGCGTAAACACGTCGAGTACAAGGAAATCAAGCTGAAGTAATTCAGCGTCGTCCAATAAAAAAACCCGCTGCGATCCAGCGGGTTTTTTGTTGCCTAATACTAAATTGCGTTCAAAGATATAGAAGTTATCCATTCGAACCCAGTCATTGACTGGGTTTTCGTTGGATTGGATTCGAGGGCGACGAGCCCGTGGGTCAGGGCGCTTTCGACGGCGTCCAGATTGGCGAAGACGTGGTTGGCGAAGCAGTCCTCGCGCAACGACTCCCACAGG
>NZ_JBFUIU010000942.1:0-3215 GCF_056401695.1 Variovorax sp. P4_D9 | reverse complement strand
GCCCTGCGCGAAGGCGTCGATCGACAGCATGCCGCCGAACGAAAGGCCCCCGGCGATGAGCGAGGTCTTGAAAAGGCTACGGCGACCGGGGTCCCGGAGATTGGCCATGGCAGATTCCTTTTTTGAATGAAACAGGATGAAAGCGGAGACCTTGGCCCTGCGTGTGGTCTACGTCACGGCGAGAGCCAGTGGACGGAATACTAGGAGGCGCGAGCGTTGCCTCCAAGCATCGTTTTTCGTGCCGGGCTAGCTAAAAGTTAGGTCGCCAACTCCGCGGGTCATGGAACAGACGCGGGGCCAAGACCTCAGAATTCCGACTCGGATCTTTCTGTTTGTCCCTGGAAAGGAGCCCCAATGTCCGCTGGTCACATGGGTGTCGGCCTGGCCCTGGGACGGGCCGAGCGGCGGGTGAACGTGGGCGTGCTCGTTGCGGCCGGGCAGCTCCTCGACGGGGTGTTGTGGCTCTTCGTGCTGTTGGGCTGGGAGTCCGTCACGCTGCCGGCCGACTTCGCCCGCACGCACCAGCGGGAATTCGTGTTTCCGTACTCGCATGGATTGTTGGCAGCCGTGGGCTGGTCCGCCCTGGCGGCAGCGGCGGCCTTCGTCTCGTATGGGCGCCTCGGACCTTCGAGGATGCGCGTCGCCGCGCTGGTCGCCGCCGCCGTCTTCTCGCATTGGCTTCTGGACGCCCTGGTTCACCGGCCCGAAATGTCCCTGGTTGGTGCAGATTCAGCAAAGGTGGGCGTTGGCCTCTGGCAGAACATGCCTACGGCCCTGGCCGTCGAGGGCGCCATCGTGGCGCTCGGCCTGTGCCTGTTCATCCCGGGATGCCACCTGTCCCGCGGCAGGCGGGTCGCACTCGCCCTGCTGTCGCTGGTCGTACTTGTCTTCACGGTCGTCGGCATGACCATGGCGCCGCCTCCGCCTTCTCTGCAGGCCATGGCGGCCAGTTCATAGGCGGTGCTGCTCCTGGTTTGCGCGCTGGCAGGGTGGTTGGCGAGGCTGCCTCGTGGAGCGCCTGGATGAGCCCCGCGGGAGAAGACTACCGTGGCTGGCGACCGTACGCGATGGACTGCACCACGCCCGAGCGCAGGTAAACGGTGGCCAACATCTCGCCCGGCCCGCGCTCGTACAGCCACTCTTCGATCTGCTGGCACGGCACCACGGCCGATGCGAAAGGCTCCGGAACCACATTGAGGGTGCCGCCGTAGTACACGGGTGCACAGTAGGTGTCGGAGAGCATCGGCTGACCGCACTTGTAGATGACCGCCAGACGGGAGTCACCCTCCGCGACGATGCCTCCAGCGCACCGCAGCGACTCGGCCGGTGCCAGGCATGGCAACCCAAGCAGAACCGAGATGCCCGCGAGCTTCAGAAGATTCATGGCCTTCTTTCATTGCGCTTTGCTATTTTGCGCCCCAGCCGGACCCGCTGCTCTGCTCGCCGGGATATGTAGTGCAGCACGATGGCGTGTTGCAGATGCAGCGAAGACCTCGGATTCTCAAATCATTTCGGCGAGCACGCATCGACCCGCACAAGGCACTTCATTCACCCGTCGAGGAAGAACCTTCGGCATGCACCGCGGGTCGAAAATGGTGCCTGCTCGCCAACTGGATCGCCGCGAAGGCGCCGGCCATCGCCAGCGCCAGCAGCAGCCCGGCGGCGATGTCGGACGGAAAGTGCAGGCCGACGTAGATCCGCGCCCAGCCGGTGGCCAAGGTTACTGCCATCAAACCAGCACCCAGCTTTCGCAGGCTCGGGCGCAGAAGGCAGGCCAGCGCGACCGTGAACATCACGCTCGCGTGCGCGCTGGGCATCGAGCCGCGCTCGCCGTGATGGACGTAGGCCGGACTCAAGCCGAGCATGAAGGGCCGTGGAGTGTCGAGCGCATGGGCGATCGCGTGGGCGATGACGGCCGTTGCGGCCGCGGTCACTAGCACGGCCATCAGGTAGCCGCGCTCGGACGGCCTGTGCCAGGCCGCCCATCCTCCAAGGGCGACGCAAATCCAGGGGCCGCCGACCGCGATGGCCGACATCAGCGGCACCAACCAGGCGGTGGGGTGGTAGCCGGCGGCGATCCAGCCGAAAAGGGCGAGGTCGAGCGCCTTCATGCCAGCCTCCCGATGCGGGGAGACGACGCGATGATGAATGTGAACACAACTGAACCTTTCGAGTCACGAAATGAAGAACCGGCCGCGCGGCGCGCAGCGGGCCTCGACGCCATCCCGGGCGTCGTGATTCAGTTCGGACAGGGCGGTGCAGTCTCTGGAGGCAGACGGTGCCAGGGGGCCGTAGGAGGGGGGGGTGGAGCACCGCTGTTGTTGAGGGGCCGGTGGCGACCGGCGCTCCGGAAAGCGCTCAGGAAGGGCGCGATCAACACCAGCAGCGGCAGCAGCAGCAGAACCAGGGTCAGCAGGTGGTCGATGCCTTGCTGGAGCGCCTGTGGAAGATCGACGCTGGCGGCGAAAGGAACATAGACGGTGGTCTCGACGTCGCCGGGAAGGCCGTCGTCGTCGGCCTCCAATTCGACCGACATGACCGCGCTGTGAAAGTGGATCTCGCCTTCGTCCTCGAGGCCATCGTGGCAGAAGTGGGCGCCGATCAGCGGCTGTGCGGCGACTAGCAGCATGCCGACGATGCACCACCACGTGCATTGCCTTGCAACCAGACGACGAATTCGAGCCAGCATCGCGTCACTCTATGTAGACCTTCATGACGGGAAGCTGAATAGCCGTGCCCGGGGTCTTTCTCCTACACAAGTCATGGGTGCGAACGCGCCCGGCAACCCGACAATCGCGATGTTGCAACTTCGAATGCGTCCATGCACCTCACGAACAGCCGTTGGCGATCGATACCGGATGCGCGCCGTTCCATTGCCATCCTGATCGGCGGCGTCACCTTGCTGCGTTTGCTGCTGGCGGCTGCGCTGCCGCTGCTGCCTCAGGAGGCCTACTACTGGAGCTGGAGCCGGCACCTCGACTGGTCCTACTTCGACCATCCGCCGCTCACCACCTACAGCATCGCGCTCACCACAGCGGTGTTCGGCCAGACTTCGTTCGGTATCAAGGTCGCGGCCGTGGCCGGCGACATGAACAACTGGAGCGGCATCGATCAGGCCGCGGCGCGGGTCGACCAGATCAGCGGCGCGTTGCGCGCCGAGGGCACAGAGACCTTCGTGTTCTCGCCGAACTACAAGATCAGCTCGCTGCGACTGT
>NZ_JBFUIU010000941.1:0-3219 GCF_056401695.1 Variovorax sp. P4_D9 | reverse complement strand
AGCCCGTATCGATCAAGCGAAGGCGTTGATGCGGGAGTTCAGCGCTTGTGGTGTGCCCACCCTGATCGCCGAAGCCGGTGCCAAGCGCTGGATGGTGAATCCCGGCGTCGCCTATTCCAACCCCGGTGCACTCATCAGTCAGTTGGAAACGGCATGAGGCGCATGTCTACCCGAGCCCTTGTAGGAATCGATCCTGCAAACCCCTTGTAACTATGTAGAAGGCAGAAGCCATGACAACACGCAGAGAACTGATTGAAACCGTAGCCGCCGCGGGTGTCGCGACGGCCATCCTAGGAGTGAAGAGCGCTATGGCTGCAAATACCGTATTGACCTGGAAGCATTTTCCCGCTGGCGAGAATGGATTCTTCCGTGCCCCGGTGCTGATTTCCGGCGCACGCGATGCCGTGTTGATCGATGGGGGCTTTACCCTCTCGGACGGCAAGGCGCTCGCCGAGGCCATCAAGAGCAGTGGCAAGAACCTGACCACCATCTACATCAGCCAGAGCGACCCTGACTACTATTTCAGCCTGGCGCCCATCAAGGCGGCGTTTCCCGCGGTGAAGGTGATCGCCGCGTCGGCCACGATTGCGGCCATCAAGGGCAACGTGGACAAAAAGCTCGCGACCTGGGGGCCGCAGCTCAAGCAAAACGGCCCGCAGACCCTGGCGGACATCGTGATGCCCGAAGCCTTCGATGGCCGTAGCCTCACCCTGGAAGGCCAGGCCATCGAGATCGTCGAAGCCGAGGGTCTTGCCAATCGCCGCTATGTCTGGGTGCCTTCGCTCAACGCCATCTTCGGCGGCGTGCTGTTGTTCTCGGGTGTCCACGTCTGGACCGCGGACACACAAGGCGCCGAAGCTCGCGCCGCGTGGATCAAGAACCTCGACGCCATGGCGGCGCGCAAGCCCGCCGTCGTGGTCCCCGGCCACATGGCCCCCACTGCGGCGACCGATGCATCGGCCATCCAATACACGCGCGACTACCTCGTGGCGTTCGAAGAAGAGCTTGCAAAGGCCAGCGACAGTGCCACCCTCATCGCAGCCATGACCAAGCGTTATCCGAATGCCGGCATGGCCATTGCGTTGCAGATCGGCGCCAAGGTCGCCAAAGGCGAGATGAAGTGGGGTTGAGTCCATGACCTCCAATCTCGACGTCATTCGCGCGACCTACGAAGGCCCGTCCGAGGAGAACGGCAAGCATTTGCTCGCTGCTCTGGCGCCCGACGCCACGTGGACCGAGGCGGCCGGCTTCCCCYATGCCGGCACCTACACCGGCCCCGAAGAAATCTTCACCAAGGTGTTTCGGAGACTGGCGACCGAGTGGGTAGGGTACAAGGCGRTGGTGCACACCTACCTGGCCGACGGCGACCGCGTCGCGGCCTTCGGGGTGTACTCCGGCACCTATGCGAAAACCGGTAAATCCATGAGCGCCACCTTCGCCCATCTCTATCGGCTCAATGACGGCAAGATCGTGAGCATGGAGCAGTATGTCGACAGCGCGATGGTGCAGCAGGCGCTGACGACTTCGAAATAGCGGTTCGAAGGGGGAAAGTTTCAATCGGCCTCTCGGAGTGGTCGGAGATGGGCTTTCCGTCACGCGCGATGCGACGCTGCAGTCGATGCGTTGAGCTTCTCCACCACCAGATCGATGAACGCCGACACAGCCAGCGGCAGATGCCGTCGGCTGGGGTAGAGCACGTTAAGGCCATGACCCCTGCATCGATATTGCGCGAGCACAGGCACGAGCCGGCCCGCCTGAAGGTCGAACCCGGCAATCGTATGCGGCAGCAGTGCGATCCCGAGCCCGGCCACCGTCGCCTTGCGCAGCGCCTGCGCGGTGTTGCCGCTGAATCGGGTGGCGACCTGGATTTCCTCTTCGACGCCATCAGGCCCGGTCAGTCGCCATGTCGCGTGCCCGCTGGGATGGGCAAAGCTCACGCAGTCGTGCTCCACCAGGTCCTGCAACTTTTCGGGTGAGCCGTGGGCGGCAACGTATGCGGGGCTGGCCACCAGCATGTCGTTGCCGTCGGGCAGCACCTGCCGGGCGACGTAACCCGAGTCGCGAAGCTGCCCGCCGCGGAATGCCACGTCGATCCGCTCGGCGATCAGGTCGGCTTTCTCGTCGCTGAGCACGAAGTCCAGGCGAACGCGCGGATGCGCAGTCAGGAAAGCCGTCACCCATTCCATCTGGAAGAAGTCGAAGAAGTCCGCCGGTGCGGCGACCCGCACCAGGCCGCTGGGCTCCGCGCTGCCGGTCGTCAGTTCCTGGCCGGCGTCAATCAAACCGTCCACCGAACTCGCGCAGCGCTCGTGGAATGCAGCGCCAGCACTGGTGAGCGTGAGTTTGCGGGTCGATCGCTGCAGCAGACGCGTGCCGAGTTGCCCCTCCAGCGCCTGGATGCGCCGGCTGACCGTGTTGGGCGGTATGCCGAGACGTCGCGCAGACGCCGCGAAGCTCCCGCTGCGTGAAACCTGCACGAAGAGCGCGATGTCGTTCAAATCCACCATGGCGCCGAGATTACTTTGAAAAATGGACGAGTTCAACTCAATTGCACCGTCTAGTCGCGCAATGACCTCGGACCTACGCTTCATCCATCGGCCAGGAAGGCCATCCACCGACCTCAAGGAGCAACTGCAATGACCCTCGCAACCCGCACCGAAACGCGCGCCATCGTCCACCGGACCCGCGGCAGCGTGCACGGGCCCATCACGCGGCTCATGAGCCCAGGCGACCTCGGCATGTTCCTGAAGCCATTCGTGTTTCTGGACCTCATCCGCTCCACGGCGTTGACGGGACAGAAATTCGGCATGCACCCGCACTCGGGCATCGCGACACTGACCTTTCTGCGCAAGGGGGATGTGAACTATGAAGACACGACCGGCAAGAAGGGCGTGCTGCCCGCGGGCGGCGTGGAGTGGATGCGCGCGGGCAACGGCGTATGGCACACCGGCGCGCCGGTCGAGGGCTCTCCCATGCTGGGCTTCCAGCTCTGGGTGGCCCTGCCGGCTTCTGAGGAAAACGCGCCTGCGGAAAGCCTGTACCTGGCGCCATCCGAGATCGCGGACGAAGGCCCGGCGCGCGTGTTGCTCGGACGCTATGGTGCGGCGAAGAGCCCGATTCCAGCGCCTGCGGACATGAACTACCTCGCAGTCCGCCTGAAAGACGGCGAGCGTTGGACGTATGCGACGCCCGCCGGCCACACGGTGGCATGGTTGGCAG
>NZ_JBFUIU010000940.1:0-3221 GCF_056401695.1 Variovorax sp. P4_D9 | reverse complement strand
GCCGCGCGCCGTGCGGGTCGAGGCGCCATCGGCTGCGCCGAAGGCAGCGGTCGCGAAGAAGGCGGCTGCGAAGAAGGCGGCCGCGAAGAAGACCACCCGGGCTTCGGCCGCCGAGCCGGCTTCTCGGTCGACGAGCCCCAAGGCTTCCTCCCGGGCCGCGGCAAAGAAAGCGACGCACAAGAAGCCCGCCTGAACGACACCGCCCCGATCACCGAGCACGCCACAAGGAACCGCCATGGCCATCCGACCCATTGCCACGCCGCTTGCCGGTGAAAGAGTGCTGGCGCTGTCGCCCGAGAACGCGACCGATGTCTCCACCTTCTGGCAGCGGCGGCTCAACCTCTTCGCCGGCCGCGCGCTGTCGGCCGGCGCGCTGGCGCAGCGCCAGGCCTGGCAGGCCGGCCACATCGCGCAGCGCGGCCAGGACTGGGTGCCCGGCACGGTCGACGGCTTCGAGGCCTTGGTGCGCGGCGCCGCGGGCGGTACCCGCTTCGCCGACGTCGAGGTGCATGTCGGCAGCGGCCGCGGGCTCGCGGTGACCGGCGAGGATGCCGTGCTGCGGCAGCCGCTCTCGACCACGCTGGCCGACGTGCCCGTGATCGCGCCGCCGGGCTTCTTCGAGGACGGCAGCGGCGTCGGTGCGCCGACCGCCGACGGTTCGCTGAACCCGCGCGAGATCGGCGCCGCGCTCGGTGCGCTGCCCGCCGCTTCGCGGGCGACCCTGCCGAGCACCGGAATCCTGCTGCTGCAACCGGCGCTAGCCGACACCTCGGAGTTCGATCCCGAGGACCCCTGCGAGCGCTCGGCCTGCGACGAGGGCGCTACCGGCGACCCGAGCGTGTTCGAGGACTGGCGCATCGGCGACGCCGTGCGGCTGCTTTGGTACGTGTGGCCAAGCGAATGGCGCAGCTTGCCGGCGCCCGGTCCGGGCGCGCGCAATGCGCTGGCCTGGACCATCTTCGAGGCCGAAGCCGAACTGCCTGCCGCCAGCGCGCTGCCGTGGGAAGGCTGGGGCGTGCCGGTGGCGCTGGTGCAGCTCGACCTCGCCACCGAGCAGCCGCTGTGGGCCGACCGCGCGAGCGTGGTGCGCCGCGGCGGCCTGGCGCGCAACGCGCGGCTGCAGCTCGCCACCGGTACCGTCGGCGCGCCGCTGCTGGTGGCCAGCAGCCGGCTGCCTTCGCTGCAGCAGGCGCGCATCGAGCAGTTCGCCGAGGAGGTCGCCGCGCTGTCTGCCGAAGCTGCGCTCACGCCCGAGCAACTGGCGCCCTCGTTCCCGAATTTCCTGCCGCCGATGGGCCTGCTGCCGCGCAACTGCTACGAGCCGGTGACGCGCCGCAGTGCCTTCTTCCCGGCCGGCTTCGACATCGATGCGGTGCCGGTGCCGGTCGAGCAGCTCGACATCGCGGCACGCGCCAACGCGGCGCTGGCGCCGCTCGACATGCGGGCCAGCGAAAGCGTGCGGCTGCTGGTGCCGGTACCGCTGGCCTCGTGGGAGCCGCGCCTGCTGATCACCAACGAGACCCCCGATCCGGACTTCCAGCGCACGCTCGACCGCTTCCTGCTGGTTCGCTCGCGCGTGCTGGGGCTGCGGCAGGGGCTGCGGGTGCGGCAGTCGGTGCTCCAGCACGGACTCGATGGCCAGTCACCACAGGTGGTGGCCTGGAACGATGACGACGACGCGGTCGAGACCGAAACGCTCTCGCCCTGGGGCCCGGCCCCGGCGGGCGGCGGCCATCGCAGCCGGCTGGTGGCGGGGCTGCACCAGCACTACTTCGAGCGCGCCACCCAGACGCTGGCGCCGGGCGGCGAACGGCTCTACTGCTGGGTGAACCTGGACCCCGACAATCCGCCGCGCACGCTGATGCTGCAGTGGCACGTGGCCGGCGCCGACTGGGAGCATCGCGCCTACTGGGGCGAGAACCTGATCGCCTTCGGCGCCGACGGCACGCCCTCGCGGCAGCGCATGGGCGAACTGCCGGTGCTGGGCGGCTGGGTCCGGCTCGAGGTGCCGGCGGCCAGCGTCGGCGTCGCCAACGCCACGCTCGACGGCATGGCCTTCACCTTGTTCGACGGCCGCGCCGCCTACGGCATGACCGGCAGCGGCAGCGGCGCCAGCGGACGCAAGTGGTTCTGCAACGTGCTGCCCGACGGAGCCCAGCAGTTCGGCGACGACGGCTGGGAAATGCTGGCCGCGAACGATCTGTGGGCGCCGTTCGAGCCCACGCTGGGCGTGCTGCCGGCCACGCCCGCGGCGCCGCCCTTCACTTCGGGCGGCCATGCGGATGCGCCGGCCAAGGGCCTGCATTTCCACAGCTACGACATCGCGCTGGCGCCGACGCCGCGGCCGCCGGCCTTCGCGGTGCAGCCGACCGAGAGCCTGTACGCCTGGGTCTACCTCGACCCGAACGATCCGCCGCGCGAGATCCAGCTGCAGTGGCGGGTGCGCGACGGCAACATCGCGCGGCGCGTCTACTGGGGCTGGAACCAGATCCCGTCGAACGTCGCCGAAGCGCATGCCGGCGTCTATGCCGGGCCGCTGCCGCAGCCTGGAGGCTGGGCCCGCCTGTCGGTCGCGCTGTCGGCGCTCGACCTGCCCAACGGCGCCGCCTTCACCGCGCTGGACTTCATGCAGTTCGACGGCTTCGCGGTGTTCGGCCCCGCGGGCGCATTGACCACCGCCGCCACCGGCGCGCCGATCACCGAGCGTCCCTGGATCGCGGTCAGCGATGCGGCCGGCGGCGGGCCGACCACCAACCCGGGCTGGAACCTGCTGACCGCCGCGCAATTGCGCGCCCCCTCGGCCGCCTCGATCAACGGCAAGGTGGCGGCACTCGACGACCTGTTCACACAGCCGGCGCTGCAGGTGTTGTCGGCGCACGAGCGCATGCAGCTCTACCTGCTGGGCATTGACGGCTTCTCGGCCTACCTGAAGTCGCGCACCGACCGCGCCGACGACCTGGTCGACTACGGCTTCGTCAAGGTGCAGACCGACGTCTACCGCGTGCGCCAGCTGATGCTGGGCACCACCGCGGCGACCCGGCTCGCGGTCTCGCCGGTGCTGGCGACGATCGCCCAGGCCGAGACCGCGACCGCTTCGCAGGAGCAGATCTCCAGCTTCATCGCCGACCTGAAGAAGAAGGTGGTCACCACGCCGCCGAGCGCGGCGCCGGCCGCCGCGGTGCGCGCGGTGGCCAGTGCGGCGGCGGCCACCACCACCGGCG
>NZ_JBFUIU010000939.1:0-3221 GCF_056401695.1 Variovorax sp. P4_D9 | reverse complement strand
CGCACATGCAGATGCAGCACGGTGGCACCGGCTTCGTAGCAATCCACAGCCTTCTGGATCTGCTCCTCCATCGTGACTGGGATGTCTTCCGGGAAGTCCGAGGGAATCCAGCCCGGCGCATAGGGAGCGGCGGTGATGATCAGAGGCTGCTGGTTCTCGGGATACAGGTGGCCGTCAAGGAAGTTCATGATGATGGGTCTCCAAGTTGAAATGTGAATATTGAGAATGACGAACTGGATGGAAAAACTTTAAAAACTTGGTACGGAGCGTCGCATACCAATGCCGATGCGCTGCGACTTGATCTGTGCGAGGAGTTCAAGGTTGCGCGATGCCGCTCAGTTCACTCAGGACTGATCTTGAGTTGGAGCTTCTTGATGATGGCCCGGTTGTGGGCCGAGGTTGCGGCCAATGATTGACGAAGCTGGTCCAACGAGGCGTCTTGCGGAAAGTCCAGGCCTTGCACTGTCAGCGCCTCGCGGTACTTGGCAGAGTGCACAACTTTCGCCATTTCGCTCTGGATTCGATCGATGACCGGCTGGGGTGTGCTACTCAAGACGAAAACACCGACGCTCGCATGAGGGAGGACAAAATCAGGCAATCCCAGTTCACCGAAACTCGGCACATTGGGAAGGTACTGGGAGCGCGTCGACGAGGCGACTGCAAGTCCCTTCAGCTTGCCGCTCTTGACGAACGGGACGACGTTGCTCACCACCTCGAAGGTCAGTTGAACCTGGTTCCCCATCAGGTCCACCATGGCGGGCGCCGAGCCCTTGTACGGGACGACCAGCATGTCATTGCCACTCTTTTCCCTCAGCATTTCGCCCAGCAGATTGGAACGCGTGCCGACGCTGAGATTCGCTACGCTGACCGACCGCGGATTGCGCTTGGCGTAGTCCAGCAGTTCATTGACGTTGTTGGGTGGAAAACTCGCGTTGGCCACCAGCACGTGAATCATGCTGCTGGCTTCTGCGACGTAGGTGAATGTCTTGAGGACGTCGTACGGCGTCTTGACGGTCAGCGGTATATCGGACAGGACGCTCGATGGCCCCACCATCCAGGTGTAGCCGTCGGCGGGAGCCGCCATCATGGCCCGTTCAGCCACAACGGCCGAACCGCCTGGCTTGTTGTCCACCAACACGGTCTGACCCAGGTTCGTTCGCAGTTGTTCGGCGAGCAATCGAGCCACCATGTCGGAAATGCCGCCCGGCGGCGCAGGCACGATGAGTCGGATGGGCTTGTCGGGCCATTGCTGTGCCAGCGCAGGCGAGACCGCCGCGAGCCAGCACAGGGCAATGATCGCGAGGAGTCGCAGTTTCAATAGATTCGGAACCATGGCTGTTCACCTTTGAAGTGTGTAACGCTCAAATGACGAAGATGGAGGAGCCTGTGGTCTTTCGCGCCTCCAGGTCCTGATGTGCCTGCACGGCGTCCTGCAAGCCATACCGTTGATTGATCTCGATGCGGATGCGGCCTGCCGCCACGTGGCCGAACAACTCATCGACCAGTTCCGCCTTTTCGGCCGGATCGGCGATGTAGTCGGCCAGGCCCGGTCGGGTCAGGTACAGCGACCCCTTGCGGGCCAGGATTTGCGGATCGAACGGCGGGATCGTGCCGGAGGCCGTTCCCACGCAGACCATCAGGCCGCGGCGCTTGAGGGAATCCAGCGAGGACATGAAGGTGGTCTTGCCCACGCTGTCGAAGACCACGGACACGCCCACCCCGTCCGTCAGTTCGCGCACGCGCTGGGCCACATCCTCATGGCTGTAGTTGATCGTGTGATCGCAGCCATGGGCGCGGGCCACTTCGGCTTTGGCGTCGGTCGAAACCGTTCCGATCACCGTCAACCCGAGCAACTTGGCCCACTGCGAAACAATCAGTCCGACACCGCCTGCGGCCGCATGCAGCAGCACGGCATCGCCCGCCTTGAAAGGGTAGATCCGGCGCACCAGGTACGCGGCGGACAAGCCCCGCATGGTCATGGCCGCCGCGGTCTCGCAGTGGATGGCATCCGGCAGCTTGATCAGCAGTGCGGCGGAAATCAGCCGCTCGGTGCTGTAGGCGCCCAGCGTGTTGATAAAGCCCGTATAGGTCACACGGTCGCCGACCACCAGATGGGTCACGCCGGCACCGACGGCCTCGACCACACCGGCCCCCTCGTTCCCGATACCGCTGGGCAACGGAACCGGGTAGGTGCCGCGGCGGAAGTAGGTGTCGGCGAAATTCAGGCCCACTGCCACGTGGCGGATGCGAACCTCTCCCGGTCCCGGTTCGCCAACGTCAACGTCTTCAAAACGAAGTACGTCGGGCTTGCCCGTTTCGTAAAACTTGACGACTTTTGCCATGTTTGTCTCCAGTATTTGTCAATTTGCTGAGGTCTGAATTGACAACTGCATCTTCTGACTTTGCGCTCGTTCCTGCTTGACGTTGCATGCCTTGCACTTTTCCTTTCATGACAATCTGTGGCTTCAGTTCATATGCCCAGGAATTCAAGGACGTCCAACGGCCGCAATGTGACCGTCCGCTTTCGGACGGAAAGGTCACAGGATGAAGAAACCGCTGCAATCGGGGAAACGATGCGCCGCGCCGTGTGCAAGAAGAGCGGGTTTTCGCGCAGGCGTGCCGCATGGCCGCCTGATGCGCGCGCGGGTGGGAAGTGCTTCCCGTCCCCGCCCGGACAAAAATCAGGACTCCAGGGACTGGATGAACTGTTCGGCCAGCGGCCACGCGCACGCGCACGCGCCAAAGCCTGACGCCGAATTGATGTGGCCCACCGCGCCCACGTTGCCCGCCGCAACGATGCTGCAGAAGGGCAGCACCTGCCGGGGTACGGGCAGCCAGCCGTTCGCCAGCAGGGCATCCTGCGTCGGATAGCCCGCAGGAAGGGGCGCCCTCAGTACGGCAGGTCGCCGATGATCGCCGTGCGCTCCATCTTGCGGTGGCACGGCGGGTAGTCCATCACTGCGTAGTGCTGGGTGGAACGGTTGTCCCAGAACGCAACGCTGTTCTTCTTCCAACGGAAACGGACCTGGTATTCGGGGACGAGGGCCTGGCTGACCAGGTAGTTGAGCAGATGGCTGGCGCCTGGCGACTTGTCCAGGCCGAAGCGCACGTTGGCGGGCGTATTGAAGTTGGTGAAGTGCGTCGTGAAGCTGCCATTGACGAACAGCACCTTCTCGCCGGTTTCGGGATGGGAGCGGACCACGGGGTGTTCGGCGTCGGGA
>NZ_JBFUIU010000938.1:0-3225 GCF_056401695.1 Variovorax sp. P4_D9 | reverse complement strand
GTCCAAGGCCCATGTCATGGCGCTGGCCAGCGGAGATTCGTGGCTCGAGAAGGGAGCCAGCATCTTGATTCTTGGTCCGCCAGGCGTGGGCAAGAGCCACGTCGGGTGCGGCATTGGCCACGCGCTGATCGAGGCCGTCGCGTGCTCATGCGCACCAGCGATTTGCCGAAGAGCGTCGAGTGGTGGACTAGGCGATCGATGGCAGCCACCGTCATGCCGGCATCGGGGAACACGGTGTCCCAGCCCGAGAAGGGCCGGTTGGCCATGAACTGAGGATGCTGCGCCGCATCCAGCGACAACGACAACCAGCCCAAGGAGCGCATTGACTCATCAGAACTGCTACTGGAACTGACCTGTGCCTGATTGACGCCGACGGTTCGCCTTGTCGTTGTCGCGCTGGACCTTCCGTTCCCGGGCGGCCACCGCCCCGGTAACTCTCCACGTTGTTCAGCTCGATTCACACGCTATTGGCTGGCAACCCGTGCAGCCCATGAAGACCCGTCTTCAGGCGCATACCGCGACGGCAATGCCCAATGGGCAGATCGTGGTGGCGGGCGGCACGGGCCTGAACTCGATGGCCCGTCATCCGTGGAATTCTTCGACCCCACTAGCAAGCAATGGCCGGCTGCAGCTTCCATGGCTATTGGGCGCAGGGCTCATACGGCCACGCACTTGCCTAATGGCCGGCTGCTCGTCGTAGGCGCGCTCGGTGACAGTTGGCCCGCCAGATCGGAGCTGTTCGACGCTTCGCTGAGTGGCAGGCAGGCCGCCGCAAGCACGGCCCGCTGAGGTATGTGCCGTCGCTCGATGCCCCAGCGAAAGCCAGGTCAGTACTTGATGTCCCGCTTGTCCTGGCGACCCTGTTGCTTGGTGTCGCGCTTGTCCTGTCGACACGCGGCGTTGCTCTGCTGGTTGTCCGCCCTGCAGTCGACCTTGGTCGAACGCGAGTCCTGCTTTGCATCCTGATTCACTGCCCTGCCTTGCTGGCGCTGCTGCGCCTGATCGGTTGCCAGAGCAGCGCCCGATAGGGCAAGAAGGCCGGCTGCGRCGAGCACTTCGACTGTCCGGCTCCAATATCCGTTTCTCGAATCGATCATTTGTATGCTCCTGTTTGCTTCGCCGGAGACCTCTATCTGCGAATCCCGCTCGCTGGTCGAAGCGACGATGTCATGCACTGAAAGCGCAAAAGCCAAGCTCAAAAGTGAACTTGTGCTACCGCACGTTCATGATGGCACGAATGACCGCTCACGGGAACCTCGCGATCGCCATGGCGGTGGTGGAGGCGGCTGCCGGATTCGGCAGTGTCCACCACATGAGGCCTTCCGCCATCAGCAACCTGCTGCAAATGGACGCGCCGCGGCCCCCACGAACGCGAGCCTGCGGTGTAGGGTTGCGATTCGCAGCGCCGAGCCGGCGCTGCCCTGCCAGAGGCTTCCACCATGCCCGTGCGAAGTCTTATCCCCGCCCTGACGGCGGCCCTTGCAGCCACTTGCATCGCATGGGCGCACGCGGCCGCCGCGCAGGCACCGCTCGCATCACTTTCACTTCGTCCAGGTGGCGTGAGCCGATGGAAWTCGCCATGCCTTGACGCATGGCCAAGGGCCACGTTGAGTTCCTGTCCCGAATGCAGCGGAAATCCGACGAACGGTGTGCCCCTGATCATTGCCGTCTAAACGCTGCCCTGTCGGCCCATGATCAGCGCGACGGTTACGCGTGGCACTACGAGATGGCTTGGCAGAATGCCTTCCCCACAAAGTCAGGCCCCACTCCAGATCTCGCAGTTCATAGATCCTTGCGCCGACGATGACGCGCAGGCCCGCGTCGCGAGCGCCTGCCGCCACGCGGCGGATGAATGCCGGTTTACTCGGCTCGACCTGTTGCTTCGACAGCGCGTGGAAGCCTTCCTCGATGGCGCGTGGCCCACCGCATAGGTCGCGCTGTCATCTGGCATAGATGGGGCCGACATAGCGCAGTCATGGCGCAGGCCGGCAAGCCCCCGCTGCCGTTCGGGCGTCAGGCCGACATGTCCGCGTCGGCAATGCCGAGCACCTCGGGCACGTCCGTGACCGGGCCAAATCGCGCCGCGATCTCGTTCAAGAAGGCGACCGGCGCGCGCATGCGATGCGGGCCGAGGTTGGCCATGATCCTTTGCATGCGGCCGGGCACCCGCAGCAACAAGAACGGCAGTTTCTGATCCTCTCGATCTGGAAGGTCTGGCAGCACCGGTAGCCCCAACTGCGCGCGTCACCACTGTCCGATACAGATACAAATGCATACCTTTCAGTGCTCAGCTGTGCATTTGGCGGCCTAGACTACCGCCGGGTACCACAGCGCGGCTCATTGATCATGTCGACGTCGTCGCGCTGTCATGTGACGAATTGTCTGGTACGGAATCGTCGGTCCCTTGTGCGATTTGTTATGGAGCCATTACCATGAAACTTGCCTTAGCCGCGTTGGTCATTGCAGTCTCCGGGTGCGCCAGCAAACAACAGCCCCCCCCGGCACCCGTCAGTCCCGTGGGCCAAAGCCAGCTTGCCCCCAAGGCGGCCGCTTTGTGCGTTGCGCAGAAATGGGCGACGAATTCCGGCCAGACTGTCTATTCCCAGTACGTGTTCGCGAACGACACAGCATTCGATGTCTTCGTTCCAGGCCAGCAGCCGCCCAGCGGCTCGGCCGCCCTCATACGACCAGCCGCCAGTGGACCCGGTTCAATGGTGAGTTTCCGCGGCGTCGAATCCGGCATGACCGGCGTCACCGGCCAGTGCCAGTAGACCTGAGCGCCGCCGTCACCAACTCTACCGGCGCGGTGGCCACGGACCAGAGCTTCGGCCACAAGCAGATGCGCTACCAGATCCTCAAGTATCTGGATAAGCAGCAGGCCGCGCTTGGCCAAGCCAGTGACGTCAGCCGTACCGACGGATAGTCTGGGACTTCGCGGAGCAGCTGGATTTATAAACCTTTCGTCTCGCCGCCCTGAAATGGCTGCCAGCGGAAGGCGGCGGACACCGATCCCGGGTCAACCGGGGATAGAGGGGACCTCCATGAAGACGAAGATTCACGCTTTGATGGCCTCTTTCGTTGTCGCGTCCGTCGCCCTCATGGGCTTCGTGGGCACGGCAACAGCGGCTGACGAGTGGTTCGTGCTCGGCGAGCAGACGATCAAGTCCACCGATCCAAGCGCAGCGATCAAGAGCGCAGGGGGTCGATGGGAAAAGGACGTCAAGC
>NZ_JBFUIU010000937.1:0-3232 GCF_056401695.1 Variovorax sp. P4_D9 | reverse complement strand
GCCTACTTGAGCGGCACTATGGCCACGGCATCTGTTGCAAACGAGCTGGGACTTGCATGAAGACCTGCTCGCGGGACGCCTGTTCCCCAGCCTGACGGCCTACACGCGACCCGCTGACATTTGGGCGGCGAGCACGTACGGCTGAGCAACTCTGCCATGGTGTGCGTGTGCGTCGCGTTCATGCAGGACCAACTCGGCGACGGCCCGTTCGCTCTCAAGCCATAGTTCGCGCCGACAATAAAGCGTCCCTCATGTTGCTGCGCGGCACGGCGCCTCGACCCATCCGGCAGTCCTGGCTGCTGCAATTCGCCTTCGGCCTGTCGAATGTCGGCGGCTGACGAATGCAGATCTTGGCAATTTTTTCGCGAATGGCCAGTCTTGAGTGCACTTTCGAGCCAACTCCGTGAACTGGGACTGTCGGCCATCACCGGGTCTACCTTCGGAACTTGACCTTCGCTGACATGGCCGACAGTTCTAGTTCGAGGTCCAAGCTCGAACGCGTGCTCCAGACTGGCTGCTGCCGGTCGAAATTGGCTGCCGACTGACCGCGGTTGTCCAAAGAAGTCGACCTTGGCGTTGCCTAAAGTCAAGCTTCAGTCGAGTAGGCGTCATTGTCGGCCGACACGGCGGTGCACGGTACGCCCGACGATCGCATTGATCCAAACACGCTGAACCTTATGGGAGACTTTCACGGTCGCAGCCCGGACTTCGGCGCTGGCCCGCATCGCAAGTTCACGACATGCGCGAGCGGCCGCTCACACGCGATTTCGTCTAGGTCGTCCGTTGGCATCCGCGAAGGTCAAGTTCCGAAGTGGACCGGCCGTGGGCCAGGAAAGGCCGCGCGATCAACGAGTCAGCGCTTGTCGATGCGCTGGCGGAATTGGTCGACCGCTCGCTCGTCGTTACCGATCACGGCGATCCGCCTCGATACCAATTGCTCGAAAAGCACGCGTGAATATGCCCTCGATCAACTGCGCGCATCGGACGAACTGCATGAGGCGCAGCATCGGCATGCGAAGGCAATCTGGCAGAGGTTTCAAGGCGGCGAAGAATGCCTTTGGGTCACGAGCGATGTTGCATGGCGTGCCTCATGTGCGCCCGAACTTGGCAACCTGCGCGCAGCCCTTGAGTGGAGCAAGCAACACGACATGCCGCTTGCGCTGGCCCTGGCCGGCTCGTCGATGCACTCATTCACGATGATGGGCCTGATGCACGAGCATCGTCGACGCAGTGCGGAACTCGCGGCCCATCTCCCGCCCAACGTCGAGCCGGCCGTGCTGGCAGGGTTCTGGCTCGGAAGGGCCTGGTCACTGGCGTTGTCGAATTGCCGCGAGATGCGCGAATGTGCCAGCAAGGCCGCCGATTTCCAGCGTCAATCGGGTAGCGCGCGCGGCCTCTACCTTTCGCTGTGCTACTGGGCATTGGCCGGCACCGCGCCACAGGATGAGTGTCGACACCTGCTCGACGAACTCACRGCCCTCGAAGATCCGCATTGGCCGCCACGCCTGCGTGCATATCGCAAGTTGGCGGAGTGCACGGTGGCGATGTATGCGAACGACCCCGCAGGCCAGYAGGTCGCCGCCAAGGCAGGTCTCGCACTTGCGAAGCTCGCAGGTGCTGACCGTTCCGCAGCCGTCTTCGAAGTACAAATCCTGAGGTCGGACCTGACGCTCGGCAACGTCGAGGCAGCGTTGTCTCGCGGCCGCGATCTGGTTGCGCACGAACGCCGCCGTGGCGGATTGCTCAACGTTTCACTGGCCTATCAGGCCGTTGCCTTGTTGACCGCGGGCGACTTGCTTCAGGCGCGTGCCGTGATCGCAGAGTTCTTCGACTGCTGCCGCAGTGCAGAATGGGAAGCCTTTGACGACTTCGCCGGCATTCCGATCCGGCTGACGCTTGCAGAACAGCGCCACACCAGCGCCGCGCGCTTGGTCGGCTATTTCGACAAGGCGAAGCATCGTCTGGGACTCGAAGCGCCTTTCAGCAAGGCCTTGCGGACTCGCGCGCTTGCCGCATTCGAAGGCCACCTGAACGAAGGCACGGTGCAAGAGCTGATCGCCGAGGGCCATCAATTGCGCGAGGAAGACGTCTGCGCACTCACGCTCGAAACAGGCAAGTGACGCGGGCATTGTGGGAGGGCCGTACCTGCACGCGGTGCTTGGAAAAGATGGCGGACTCTGCCGCTTTGTGCACCGGCATGGGGCGCTCCTTGCCTCCGACCTCCACTACACCTGCCTCAGCTCGAATGGGTGGTCCGGTTGGCGACGACTTTCGACTTGGGGGTGCTGGCCGCAGCAGACACTCGATGGCGCCGGCTCCGCTTGAGTCGATCGTCGCCGCCCCGCTGGCGACGGGACGACCAGGACGAATTCGCGCATGAGCGGCTGCTTCTATGAGAACTTGTTTGTCCTCGCGCTGGGAAAGCGCGGAAGAGGGAGTCTGAGACGAGCTAGTGAAACCTCTTATTGAACTCCAGCTGGTGCAAGTCCAACCCGGTCAAAGCCATAGCGGGCAGGCCGGTAGCAAGTGTTGCCATTCGCCGGGCGACTGGCGGGTATGTAGACCCTTCGGATCCTCCAGCACAAGGCCCTGTTCGTGTTGACGAACGCGCCGTCGTTCAATGGGCGATGCGTTGATGAGCCTGGCGCGCGAACTTTCCGGGTGACTGGCGGCGCATGGATGAACCCACCATCGCCCACGTCGGGGTGTTTGATGCAGTTGTCGAACAGGCTCATGTGATGAGTTCTTTCTGCATCGGATACTCAGTTGCGGGCACGCGCTTTCCAAGGTCGCGGGGCGACACGCCATCACCACTGCTCGCCTCGATGGCCATTCGATACCCCATCGCGCGATAGCCTCGCTGACGCTTGTCCCACATGCTCAGCAATGTCGGGTGGCCGGTATCGACGAAGTCGATGATCCGTACATCGGTCTTGCTGGCGTGTTCCCGGTGCAAGCGGCCTGCGTACTGCTGCAGCGTGCCCTTCCAAGATATCGGCATCGCCAGCACCAAGGTATCCAGCGGCGGATGATCGAAACCTTCGCCGACGAGTTTCCCGGTGGCCAACAGGATGCGCGGCGCCTGCGGCGCCAGCGCGTCAAGCTCTGCAATGAGGGCGGCCCGCTGCTTTCTTGACATTCGGCCGTGCAGTACGAAGGGCGGTGGCCGTACTGCTGCCAGTGCCAAGAGGATGGCCTCAAGGTGCTCCGTGCGCTCGGTCAGCACCAGCAC
>NZ_JBFUIU010000936.1:0-3237 GCF_056401695.1 Variovorax sp. P4_D9 | reverse complement strand
CGGTGGATCTTGGACTTGAGCAACGTTCGAAACATCTCTAAAAGCTCTCTCTTCAACAGGTTGGAAAAAGGGCGCGTCAGCTTGAAGCCAGCACCAGGATGGTCGGCGCCGCCGGTGCGGCGAGCGCCGGACAGTCGCGGCTGAAATGAAGTCCACGGCTTTCGCGGCGACAGCGACGCCACGAACGATTGCCGCCCCGCAAAGACTCGGTGCCGGTCTCCAACGTCGTAGGTTGCGCGCCGACGGGATAAGCCGGGCAGGCAGCGTCTCGCGGTTAGAGCGCCGCGCTGCATATACGAATCCTCGAAGGTCAGTCACCCTTCTCGCGCAGCAGGGCCAGGAATTCGCGACGCAGCGTGGCGTCTTTCAGGAAGGCGCCGCGCATCACGCTGCTGGTCATCCTGGTGCCATTGTCCTTGACGCCGCGCCAGTGCATGCAAGAGTGATCCGCCGCCATCACGAGCGCCAGGCCATCGGGCTTCACCAGCCTCTGCAATTCGTCTGCAAGTATCGTCACCGCCTCTTCCTGAATCTGCGGGCGGCCCATGATCCAGTCGCTGATGCGGGCGTACTTCGAAAGACCGATCAAGTTGGAATGCTCGTTGGGCAGAATGCCGATCCACAACTCTCCCATGATCGGGCACAGGTGGTGCGAGCAGGCGCTGCGCACCTTGAGCGGGCCGATGATCATCATCTGGTTGAGGCGCGAGGCGTTCGGGAACTCCGTGATCGCCGGCATCGGCACATAACGCCCGCGAAAGACTTCGGTCAGGAACATGCGGGCTACGCGCCGGGCAGTCTCGTTCGTGTTGTGATCGCTTTCAGTGTCGATGACGAGTGCATGCAGCACCTCCTGCATCCGGCTCTCGACTTCAGCCTTCAGCTCCTCGAGTTCGCCCGGCAGGATGAAGGCCGAAATGTTGTCATTGGCGTGGTAGCGCGCATCGGCACCGATGAGACGGTAGCGTATGCGATCGGATGCGCTCATCGGCGCGGCGGTTGTTTCGGTCCTGAGGATCGGGGCCAAGGAATCTGTCGTTCGGAACATCGGTTTGCTTGCCGTGGTGAATGATGAAAAGCGCTGTCGGCGACCTGAGCTATTGCGACCCCGTCCTGGACAGGCGCGGTCGACGGGGATACACCCGCCGTATGCGCCAAGGCCCGCAACGCACCTGCCGCACCCACGGCGAGCGCAATATCAGCCAAGACGGTGCTGTCGGTCGCCTCGAGAATCCGGACCTCGATCTCATGCCTTTCTTCGCGCGACAAACATTCAATCTCGCAAAGACGCTCAGGGCTGGCATCGAGCAGCCACGCGCACCTTCCTTCCCCCAAGCGATCGGCGCAGGCCGGGCTCATGCCTCCAACGCCGGCAATCACCACCTGTTGCCGGTTCATGGCGGGCCTCTAGTCATGTTTCAGAAATCGGTCCCGCCATCGACATTGAGCATGGCACCGGTCACATAGGACGAGCGCTGCGACAGCAAGAAGGCGATGACATCGGCGAACTCATCGTGCTGACCGGCGCGCTCAAGCGCCACCGACATCTGAAACTCGCGCCGCACGTATTCATAGCGCGCCCTCGACTCGAACACGCCATACTTGGCAGCGAGTTCCCGACGCGACGCCGCGTCCTTCTCCACCACGCCAGGCGCCACGCTGTTGGCGCGGATGCCTTCAGGGCCGTAGGTCTTGGCTATGTTTTTGGTCAGACTAGCCACAGCGTTCTTGGCCGCCGTGTATGCGATCAGGCCCGGCTTCTGCGAACGGATCGAGTAGGCAGAAGTGGTCACGATCGCGCCCGAACGCTGCGCCCGCATGGGCACCAGTGCCGCACGGCAGGCGCGTACAGCCAGCATCAAGCCTTGGTCGAAATAGTGCTGCCAGCCCGAAAGTTCCATCTCATGCAAAGTGCCGCGAGGGCCCATCGGACCGGCGAGAACAGCGAGCGAATCGAGCTTGCCGAAACGCTCCAGCGTGGCAGCGACGGCATGCTCCATGGCGCCCTCCGCTCCAGCATCGAGCGGCAACAACACCGGTGGCGGTCCTGCCGAAGGCGGCAAACTTTCAGCCACCTGAGACAAGGCCTCGGCTCGTCGCCCCACCAGGGCCAGGCTTACACCTTCAGCAGCCAACACGCGAGCGGTCGCGGCACCAATGCCGCTGCTGGCGCCGACGATGAGGGCGACCCGCCCGCCCAGTCCAAGATCCATGGCAAGGTCAGATCTTGAGGATCTGCCCGCCGTCCACACACCAGGTCTGGCCGGTGACCCAACTGGCTTGCTCGGAGAGAAGGAACAGGCAGGTGTTCACAATGTCCTGCGTTTGGCCGATGCGCTTGAGCGGCAGGGACGACAGGATGGACTGCAGGCGCTCGGGCGGCACGCTGGTCTGCGTGGCCATCGTGTCGGTCGGGCCCGGCGCAATGCCGTTGATGCGGATGTTCAAGGGCCCCAACTCCTTGGCCAGGCCGATGGTCAGGGCGTTGAGGCCGGTCTTGGCAATGCTGTAGTAGTTGCCCGCCAGATAGGCCGCTGTGGACGACTGGTTGACGATCGAACCGCCACCTCGCTTGGCCATGTGCTCGTGCACCGCCCGGGTCACGATCAGTGCGCCGTTCATGTTCACTTCCATGAAGCGCTGGTAGTAAGCGTACTCGACCTTCAACAGGCCCTCGCGGCGCATGCCTGCGAAGATCGCGGCATTGTTGACCAGATAGTCGATACCGCCGAATTGCTCTACCGCCTGGGTCGCCATTGCTGACGCCGATTCGGGCGAGGACACATCGGTCGCTACGAAGACCGCCTGGCCGCCACCTTGCCGGATTTCGCCGGCGACCCGCTCGCCGTTGGTGGCATCAATTTCGGCGACGACAACCGCCGCGCCTTCCACCGCCAGAGCCTTGGCATAGGCCTCGCCGATACCCTGCCCAGCGCCAGTGACGATGGCAACTTTGTTCTCAAAACGCACGGCAGCACTCCTTCAATTCAAAAACATCTCAATGCGTCCGGGCTCTTCAGGCCGGTCGCAATTCAATCATCGTGATGCGCGCATTGCGCGGCACGCAGATCATGTCCACGACGGCAAGCGCCGTAACCAGCGGCGAAATGGGCTCGCCCGACGACGCATAGTTCCCGCTGGTCCGCGCCTCTTCTCGGTATCGCTCGCGTGTTACGGGGTCCCAGGTGCGATGGAAGCCGCTTTCACCCATGCGACCGGAACGCAGTACGCCAACGC
>NZ_JBFUIU010000935.1:0-3240 GCF_056401695.1 Variovorax sp. P4_D9 | reverse complement strand
CATGTTCTCCATGGCGGCGACCTGGCCGGCGTTGTCGCCGTCGGTCTTGCCCGCGCCCGACAGCAGCTTGGCGCCCTTGGCCTTGGCCTCGGCGGTGGCGCCTTCCTTCATCTTGACGAAGAAGGGGTTGGTCTCGGTCTTGGTGATCAGGCCGATCACGGGCTCGGCGGCCTGGGCCGGGAGGTGGGCGGCCAGCACAGCAGAGGCCAGGGCGGCGGCGAGGGTGAGCTTGAACATCGGGTTGTCTCCTGTTTGCCAGAAAGTATTGAGGACGGGCAACAGAGTTTGGATTCGTCGAGTTAATAAATCAAGTGGATTGATTAATGGAAAACCCTGGGTCCGGCGGCGGGTATTTCACCGCCCAGGGTGCCTCGCTGCAGCTGGTGGTCGTTGCTAACAGAGTGCTGTTTTTGCAAACATAGTGCTGGGACCGATCAACAAAGTGCGGGCATTTCGGTCAACAGAGTGCGGGCAAGGCGCGGAGGCCGACGGCGCCGGTTCTTGAACCGTTGCAGGCGGAATTGCCGAAGGCAGATCAGCACGCCGGTGCTGAGTCTTTCAAGAGCACAAAGCCAGGAAGCGACGGTGATCGCCAATCCAGCCGAGACCAAGGCGGTCAAGGCTGCAGGGGATCCTGTGGTCTGGAACAACTGGCTGATTCGGCCTTCCGCTGGCAATGCATCTGCCTTCGGCGCGCGCCCGTCGCCGCAGGCGGGCGAGAGTTGCAAGCGCTGAATCGGCTCAACCTCCGCCTCTCGACCGCCGACTTGTCGGCGATCGCGCCAGTGGCGACGATCAAGCCTTCGGCGGCACTGACATCGACGTTGACGGCTGCGCTTGCCGATGCCTCCAGAAGGCGCCTCGCCCTCGATGTCTTCGTGACGCCGTCCGACGAGCAACGCTTGCGCATTCCTGAGGAAGCGCGGCGCCAGTCGGTGGTCATCGATCTCGAGCGCCTGCGCGCGAACTCCGYGATGGGCGCAGCGCCAGGCGAAACCTGGACCGATGAACTCATCCGTCAAATGACGGTCGCGGAGTTCGGGTTCGATTTCCGCATCCTCGTTGCAGGCCGGCACCAGGTGGGTATCGCGATGGTCGATGCGTTGACGAGCGCGCTCGGCTCCCATCCGCTCATCGCCTAGCCTAGCCGTCGCCGGGATCTTTGCCCAGGCCTTCTTCTGGCTGATGACGAACAACCTGAAGGAGGCCAACGTCATGGCGACGTTCCTCCTGGCAACAGCAGTGATCAGTCTTCCGAATTGGGATCGGCGCTTTCTCGGCATGTCCTGGGCCTGGCGCACCGGCCTCGCGATGCTGCTGCCCGCATGTGGACTACGGCTATGCAGGCGCGTCTGGCGATTTGACAAGCTGGGCAGAGTGACCCACCTCGTTGAGGCCCCGGAAGGATCGCTCTGGACGAACATTGCGTTCGGCGGTTCGGAGCACCGCGAACTGTTCATCGTGGACTCCCCCGATGGCCACCCCAAACTGCTCCACTTATGGCCGGTCAAACTGCTCCAGGCAGGACGSTCGGATTATGACGATTCGGGCGTGATGGCGATGCGCGCGGCGGCCTCCTTCAGACGGTAGCTCTTGCCCTCGAACTCCAGCATKGCGCRGCGGTGCATGAGCCGGTCCAGGACTCATCTGCAGGTGCGATTCATTCGATCGAAATGCTATCCAGGAGGCAGGGTCTCATCGCCTCAACCCTAGACGTGCCACCTCTGGAGACGGTGCATGTTCAGGTTGATCACACGAGCGTTGCCGTTGCTTTGACCGGCCGCATCACGAAGCTTGTCTTGCAGTCCTGCACGCTGGGATGCTTGAGCAGCGTGTCCATCACGAAGCGCGTGTAGTGATCCATGTCGGCCACGACGATGCGCAGCAGATAGTCCATCTCTCCCGTCAGGGAGACGCAGTCGATGACTTCCGGCCAAGTCTGTACGGCGGCCGCAAACAGATCCATCGGACTGCGCTTGTCGCCGCCCGTGTGCTTCTCCATGCGGACGTTGATGTAGGCGGTCAGGCCCAGCCCGATCCTCTTGGCCCGCACCAACGCCACATAGCCCGCAATGACACCCGTTTCCTCGAGGCGCTTCACTCGCCGCAGCGCAGCCGAGGCCGAGAGACCCACCTGGGTTCCCAGTTCTTCGTACGACAGCCTGCCGTTCAACTGCAGCACCGAAATGATGCGCTGATCTATTGAATCGAGCGTCGTTCCTGCCTGCATGATGCCAATTGTCACACGAATCGTGTGAGTAGAGCGTCGATTCTCCGTGATATGCACGATTCCTGCGGGCGATTCTGCCTACAGTTATGAACCACGATGGAGCCGCGGACGGCCCCGAAACAATTCCTACCTTTCTGGAGCATTGCCATGACCACCGACCTCTTTGASAACCCGATGGGCCTGATGGGCTTCGAATTCGTCGAGTTCGCTTCTCCGACGCCCGACACGCTCGAGCCTTTCTTCGAGAAGCTGGGCTTCCAGCTGGTGGCCAGGCACCGGTCCAAGGACGTGGTGCTGTACCGCCAGGGCRACATCAACTTCATYGTCAAYCGCGARCSSAACAGCCCGGCGGCSTACTTCGCCGCGGAGCACGGTCCCTCGGCYTGCGGCATGGCRTTCCGCGTCAAGGATTCGCACAAGGCCTATGCGCGGGCACTGGAGCTCGGCGCACAGCCGATCGAGATCGCCACCGGACCGATGGAACTGCGCCTGCCGGCGATCAAGGGCATCGGCGGCGCGCCGCTGTACCTGATCGACCGCTTCGAGGACGGCAAGTCGATCTACGACATCGACTTCGAATTCATCGAGGGCGTCGATCGCCATCCGGTGGGCCACGGCCTGAAGCTGATCGACCACCTGACTCACAACGTCTACCGCGGCCGCATGACGTTCTGGGCCAACTTCTACGAGAAGCTGTTCAACTTCCGCGAGATCCGCTACTTCGACATCCAGGGCGAATACACCGGCCTGACCTCGAAGGCGCTGACCGCWCCGGACGGCAAGATCCGCATYCCGCTGAACGAAGAGTCTTCGAAAGGCTCGGGCCAGATCGAGGAATACCTGATGAAGTTCAACGGCGAAGGCATCCAGCACATCGCCCTCCTCAGCGACAACCTGATCGACACCATCGACCAGCTCGGTCTGGCCGGCGTGCCCTTGATGACCGCACCCAACGACATCTACTACGAGATGCTCGAGACGCGGCTGCCAGGCCACGGCCAGCCGGTCGC
>NZ_JBFUIU010000934.1:0-3243 GCF_056401695.1 Variovorax sp. P4_D9 | reverse complement strand
CCCTGCATCTGGCCCCAGAAGGCCCCGGGGTCGACCCCCAGCATCAGGACGCCGACCACGTAGCCGCCGATCACGCCGACCGCACTGAACACCGCCGCCAGCAAGGGCATGGTGATCACGCCGCCCCAGAAGCGCGGCGCCAGGATGCGCTGCACCGGATCGACCGCCATCATCTCCATGGCGCTGAGTTGCTCGCCGGCCTTCATGAGGCCGATCTCGGCGGTGAGCGAGGTGCCGGCGCGGCCCGCGAACAGCAGCGCCGCCACCACCGGACCGAGTTCGCGCACCAGGCTCAGGGCGACCAGCAGGCCGAGCGCTTCCGACGATCCGTAGCGCTGCAGCGTGTAGTAGCCCTGCAGCCCCAGCACGAAGCCGACGAACAGTCCCGAGACGGCGATGATCGCCAGCGAATAGTTGCCCAGGAAATGGATCTGGTCGCGCACCAGTCCGAAGCGGCGCAGGCTGTGCGCACCGCGCAACAGAAGCTGCAGGAACAGGCGCGCTCCGAGCCCGAGGTCGGCCAGTTTGCTTCGCACGGCGAAGCCCACGTCGGCCGGCTTGTACCAGCTCATTCGCGTCCCCCCTGCGCATTGCCGAAATCGGCCTCGACGCCGACCGCGGGATAGTGGAAATGCACCGGCCCCTCGGGCAGCGCGTTGACGAACTGGTGGACCAGGGGGTCGGTGCTGACGCGCACCTCTTCCGGCTTGCCCTGCGCGGCAATGCCGCCATTGGCCAGGATGATCACGTGGTCGGCGATGCGGAAGGTCTCTTCGAGGTCGTGCGACACAACCACGCTGGTCAGGCCCAGCGTGTCGTTGAGCTGCCGGATCAGCCGCGCCGCGGTGCCGAGCGAGATCGGGTCGAGGCCGGCGAAGGGCTCGTCGTACATCACCAGGTCGGGATCGAGCGCGATCGCGCGCGCCAGCGCCACGCGCCGCGCCATGCCACCCGACACCTCGCTGGGCATCAGTTCGCGGGCGCCGCGCAGGCCGACCGCGTCGAGCTTCATCAGGACGATGTCGCGGATCAGCCCTTCGGACAGGCGCGTGTGCTCGCGCAGCGGAAAGGCCACGTTGTCGAACACGCTCATGTCGGTGAAGAGCGCGCCGAACTGGAACAGCATGCCCATGCGGCGCCGGGCCGCATAGAGCGCTTCGGGCGCCAGCCTGCCCACATCCTCGCCGTTGACCAGCACCTCGCCGCGCCGCGCCCGCACCTGGCCGCCGATCAGGCGCAGCATGGTGGTCTTGCCGCCGCCCGAAGCGCCCATCAATGCCGTCACTTTGCCGCGCGGCATCGAGAACGAGACGCCGTCGAGGATCGTTCGATCGCCGTAGCCGAAGACGACGTCGCGAAATTCAACGAGGGAAGAGGAAGGTGCAGGGTCCATGACAACGAAAAAGCCGGGGCACCCCTGAGGACATCCCGGCTTGCGGTAACGCTCAATGATAAAGGAAGCACGAAGCTTGCCCGTCCCAGACAAATCTGAAATGGATGCGCGTGGGGGCCCAGGCCGGCGCCGGGCCGCCCCAAGGCGGTCTGCGGCCCCCCGGGGGGCAGCGACCCACACGCAGTGGCGGAGCGTGGGGGCCAGCTCAGCGCGGCAGGTCGCTGAAACCCATGAGGAATTCGTCGACCGAGCGCGCTGCCTGGCGGCCTTCGCGAATCGCCCAGACCACCAGCGACTGGCCACGGCGGATGTCGCCGGCGGCGAACACCTTGGGCACGTTGGTCGCATAGCCGCCGATGAAGTCGACGCTGGCCTTGGCATTGCCGCGGGCGTCCTTCTCGACGCCGAAGGCGTCCAGCACGTTGGCCACCGGGCTCACGAAGCCCATGGCCAGCAGCACCAGGTCGGCCTTGAGCACCTGCTCGCTGCCGGCGACCTCGACCATCTTGCCGTCCTTCCACTCGACGCGGACGGTCTTGAGGCCGGTGAGCTTGCCCTTCTCGCCGATGAATTCCTTGGTCGAGATCGCGAACTCGCGCTCGCAGCCCTCCTCGTGGCTGGAACTGGTGCGCAGCTTGTACGGCCAGTAGGGCCAGGTCATCGGCCGGTTCTCTTCCTCGGGCGGCTGCGGCATCAGTTCGAACTGGGTCACGCTGGCCGCGCCGTGGCGGTTGCTGGTGCCCACGCAGTCGGAGCCGGTGTCGCCGCCGCCGATCACGATCACGTGCTTGCCGTCGGCGCGCAGCTGGCCCTTGACCTTGTCGCCGGCATTGACCTTGTTCTGCTGCGGCAGGAACTCCATCGCGAAATGGATGCCGTCGAGGTCGCGGCCGGGCACCGGCAGGTCGCGCGACTGCTCGGCGCCGCCGGTCAGCAGCACCGCATCGAACTCCTTGCCGAGCTGCTCGGGCGTGACGATCTCCTTGGCCCAGTTGGTCACCTTCGAGCCCTTGCCGAGCGGGTCCTTGGCCGCGCCGACCATCACGCCGGTGCGAAAGGTCACGCCCTCGGCCTTCATCTGCTCGACGCGGCGATCGATGTGCACCTTCTCCATCTTGAAATCGGGAATGCCATAGCGCAACAGGCCGCCGATGCGGTCGTTCTTCTCGAACAAGGTGACGTCGTGGCCGACCCGTGCCAGTTGCTGCGCCGCCGCCATGCCGGCCGGTCCCGATCCGACCACCGCGACCTTCTTGCTGGTCTTGTGCTTGGCCGGGCGCGCCGCGACCCAGCCTTCGTCCCAGGCGCGGTCGATGATCGCGTGCTCGATTGACTTGATGCCGACCGGATCGTCATTGACGTTCAGCACGCAGGCGGCCTCGCAGGGCGCCGGGCAGATGCGTCCCGTGAACTCGGGAAAGTTGTTGGTCGAATCGAGCACCACGAAGGCGCTTTCCCAATCGCTGCGATAGACCAGGTCGTTGAAATCCGGAATGATGTTGTTGACCGGGCAGCCGCTGTTGCAGAACGGCGTGCCGCAGTCCATGCAGCGCGCGCCCTGCACCTTGGCCTGCGCCTCGTCGAGGCCGACCACGAATTCCTTGTAGTGCTTGACCCGCTCCTCGACGGGCTTGTAGCCCTCCTCGATGCGCTCGTGCTCCATGAAGCCGGTGATTTTTCCCATCGTGCTTTTCCTGTTCTATTCGTTGTCGCTGCTCAGACCGCCACCACCGGCTTGGAGGCCGCATGCGGCTCCATGCCCGCATGCGCGTTGTTGCCGCTGCTGGTGAGCTCGACCTCGCGCTCGTGGATCTCGGCCAGCGCGCGCTTGTATTCGTTCGGGACGACCT
>NZ_JBFUIU010000933.1:0-3251 GCF_056401695.1 Variovorax sp. P4_D9 | reverse complement strand
GATGTGCACCAGGCCCTCGACATACATCGCGTCGAGCGTGACGAAGATGCCGAAGGTGGTCGCGGCCGTGACCACGCCGCCGTACTCCTCGCCCAGGTGCTCGCGCATGTACTTGCACTTGAGCCAGGCCTCGACGTCGCGGCTGGCCTCGTCGGCACGCCGTTCGTTGGCGCTGCAGTGCAGGCCCGCGGCCTCCCAGGCCAGCGTTTCCTTGGTCGGCGCGACCGTGGCCTTCTGTGGCTTGCTCGTCGGCGCCTTGACACGCGAGGCCAGCCGCTTCGCCAGCTTGGCATGCGCCTCGCCCGGCGTCGGCAGCATCGGCAGCTGATACTTGGTCTTGCCGAGGATGGCCTTGATCACGCGGTGCACCAGCAGGTCCGGGTAGCGGCGGATCGGACTCGTGAAATGGGTGTAGGCCTCGTAGGCCAGGCCGAAGTGGCCGCTGTTGATCGGCGTGTAGATCGCCTGCTGCATCGAGCGCAGCAGCATCGTGTGGATCTGCTGCGAATCCGGCCGGTCCTTGGTCGCCTCGGCGATGGCCTGGAACTCGCCCGGCTTCGGGTCGTCGGTGATGGACAGGCCCACGCCCATGGCCTTGAGGTAGCCGCGAAGGATTTCCTTCTTTTCGGGCGTCGGGCCCTCGTGCACGCGGTAGAGGCCGGGATGCTTGCCCTCGGCGATGAAGTCGGCGCTGCAGACGTTGGCCGCCAGCATGGCTTCCTCGATCAGGCGGTGCGCCTCGTTGCGGGTGCGCGGCACGATCTTCTCGATCCGGCCGGCGTCGTCGCAGATGATCTGCGTCTCGGTGGTCTCGAAGTCGACGGCGCCGCGCTTCGATCGCTGCTGGAGCAACGCGCGGTAGACGTCGTGCAGGTTGAGCAGGTCCTTGACGCGGTCCTTGCGTTTCTGCGCCTCGGGGCCGCGCGTGTTGCCAAGGATCGCCGCCACCTCGGTGTACGTGAAGCGCGCATGGCTCCACATCACCGCCGGATAGAACTGGTAGGCGTAGATCTCGCCATCGGCCGCGACCAGCATGTCGCAGACCATGCACAGGCGCTCGACCTCGGGGTTCAGCGAGCAGAGGCCGTTCGACAGCTTCTCGGGCAGCATCGGAATCACGCGACGCGGGAAGTAGACGCTGGTCGCGCGCTCGTAGGCATCGATATCGATCGCCGAGCCGGTCTTCACGTAGGCGCTGACGTCGGCGATCGCGACCAGCAGGCGCCAGCCCTTGCCGCGGCCGACCTTCGCGGGCTCGCAATACACGGCGTCGTCGAAGTCGCGTGCGTCCTCGCCGTCGATGGTGACCAGCGGCACATCGGTGAGGTCGATGCGGCCGTGCTTGTCGACCGGCCGCACCTTGTCGGGAATAGCTTTCGCTTCGGCCAGGCACGCTTCCGAGAACTCGTGTGGCACGCCGTACTTGCGCACCGCGATCTCGATCTCCATGCCGGGGTCGTCGATCTCGCCGAGCACTTCCTTGACGCGGCCGACCGGTTGGCCGAACAGCGCGGGCGGCTCGGTGAGCTGCACCACCACCACCTGCCCGACCTTGGCGGTACCGGTCGCGCCCTTGGGAATCAGGACGTCCTGCCCGTAGCGCTTGTCCTCCGGTGCCACCAGCCAGACACCGCCTTCGTGCAGCAGCCGGCCGATGATCGGCTGCTCGGGCCGCTCGAGGATCTCGACCACGCGGCCCTCGGGACGGCCGCGCCGATCCTGGCGCACGATGCGCGCCTTGACGCGGTCCTTGTGCAGCACCGCGCGCATCTCGTTGGGAGGCAGATAGATGTCGGCTTCACCGTCATCGCGTTGTACGAAACCGTGTCCATCGCGGTGTCCTTGCACCGAACCTTCAATTTCATCCAGCAAGCCGCTGGGATGGCCAATATTTTTGATATGATCTCCTTCGTTCCTGAAATTCAAAACCTGCTGCAAGGATTCATTCCAAGCAGCATGTGGGCCCAGATGGCGGAATTGGTAGACGCACTAGTTTCAGGTACTAGCGAGTAACATCGTGGAGGTTCGAGTCCTCTTCTGGGCACCATAACTGATACAAGCACACCCCGGCGAATCAACGATTCACCGGGGTTTTTTGTTGCCTGAACACATTGCACGTCCGCGGCCTCCATCGAGCCCAAAGACAAATCCACGCGCCCCATTGTGCGCCTCCCCCCGAACAGCCCGCCGCAGATCGCGCCTGCCCATGTGCAGGCATGGGCCAATGCGAACAGCGCAAGAATCGAGACCAGGCTCGACGCCGCAGCCGACAAGACGGATTCGGAGAGGTGGGACAGTTTGCGACGAATGAAGTGGTGCAGTGACCCGCTGGCAGACAAGCGCTTGGCCTGGCCGTCGACGCTGGACATCGGCCAGCGGATCGGATGCAGTCTAGCGCAGGATCGGGCCGCGCCGGCCCCGAAACTTGGGCCGCCCGAACGCGCTCGGCCTCGGGCAGAATTCCGCGAACGTCTCAACCCGGTCCCCTGGATGCCTCAACTCAAAGTCAGCGTCGTCAACCTCACCGGCCAGGCCCAGCTGGTGCACGTCTTCGACACCCTCAACGGCGGCACGCGCCCGGTCGGGGGAAACCCGTTCGAGCTCGCGAAGGGCGAACGCTCGGTCGCCTTCGGCGTCAACGCGGATGCGCGCGGGCACGGCATGCTTGCCTATCGAAGCCGCAGCGGCATCGTCCGCACCGGCATCGACGTGACGGATGGCAGCGCCGTGGAGATCCGGTAGCCGCCGTCGAGATCCGCTGGCTCCTGGCTGCGTTCACGCGCGCGGTGCAGAATCGCCACCACGCTCTTCAACCCCATCTGTCAGGCTGCCTTGCCATGCGATTGAAACTGGGCCTCTTGGCCGTCGTTCTCCTTGCTTCCGCAAACCACACCTTCGCCCAGGCCGCCGAGCCGACGGATGCCGCCAGTTGCAAGGCCGAGGAGGCCACGCTCGATGAGGACATCGCTCAGGCGCGCGCCAGGGGCCAGATGCTCCGGCGCCGCCAACTCACCGAGTCGCTGGCCGCACTGCACGCCCACTGCGAAGCCCTGATAGCCGCCAAGGACCCGGCGACGCAGATCAAGCGCCAGGAACAGGAGGTGCAGCTGTTGCGAGTCGAGCTCGAACGCGCCGAAGCTCAGCTTCGCAAGCTCAAGGCGGCCAAGCCGTGAGCGTCTGAGCGACCTCAGCGAGGAAGCACCGGAGTCGGTGGCCGCCTTCGGATGCGATCAGATGGGCAGTGCGATCAG
>NZ_JBFUIU010000932.1:0-3259 GCF_056401695.1 Variovorax sp. P4_D9 | reverse complement strand
ACCGTGATCTTCTTCGACAGGTCGCCGGCGGCGACCGCCGTCGTCACCTCGGCGATGTTACGCACCTGCGAGGTCAGGTTGCCGGCCATGAAGTTGACCGACTCCGTGAGGTCCTTCCAGGTGCCGGCCACGCCCTGCACGTCGGCCTGCCCGCCCAGCTTGCCTTCGGTGCCCACTTCGCGCGCGACCCGCGTCACTTCCGCGGCGAAGGAGCGCAACTGGTCGACCAGCGTGTTGACCGTGTTCTTGAGTTCCAGGATCTCGCCCTTGCCGTCGACCGTGATCTTCTTCGACAGGTCGCCGGCCGCCACCGCCTTGGTGACGTCGGCGATGTTGCGCACCTGGCTGGTCAGGTTGCCGGCCATAGAGTTGACGGAATCGGTCAGGTCCTTCCAGGTGCCCGACACGCCTTCCACCCGCGCCTGGCCGCCGAGCGAACCCTCGGTCCCGACCTCGCGGGCGACCCGCGTTACCTCCGAGGCGAAGGAGCGCAGCTGGTCGACCATCGTGTTGATCGTGTTCTTGAGCGTGAGGAATTCGCCCTTCACGTCGACGTCGATCTTCTTGGACAGGTCGCCCTTGGCGACGGCGGTGGTCACATCGGCGATATTGCGCACCTGGTCGGTTAGGTTCCCGGCCATCGAGTTGACCGAGTCCGTCAGATCCTTCCAGGTGCCCGCCACGCCCTTGACCTTGGCCTGGCCGCCCAGCTTGCCCTCGGTCCCGACCTCGCGCGCCACGCGCGTCACTTCGGCGGAAAAGTTGCCCAACTGCTCGACCATCTTGTTGATGGTCCTGGCGGTCCGCAGGAATTCGCCCTCCAGCTCGCGGCCGTCCACCTCGAGCGCCATGCTCTTGGACAGATCCCCCTGCGCCACCGCCCCGATCACCCGCGCGACCTCGCTGGTCGGATGCACCAGATCGTCGATGAGGGAATTCACGCAGGCGATCGAATCGCCCCAGAAGCCTCGGGTCTCGGACATCACGGCGCGCTGCTTGAGCTTGCCTTGCTTGCCCACGACCTGCCGCAGCCGAACCAGTTCGGACGCGAGGGTGGCGTTCTGCTCGACAAGTTCGTTGAAGGTGTCGGCCACCTTGCCGGGCAAACCCACCCAGTGGGCGGGAAGCCGGGCCTTGGCGTCACCCTTTCGAAGCCGGGTCAGCGCATCCAGTAGGATCGCCATTTCTTCGTTGGCGTTGTCTGCGTCGGGGGCCTGTTCCAAGACTTTCATCGTTACCTCGTGTTTCAATTAGGAAACGCTTGCGACGGCCAAGGTCGAAGTTTAGACCTCGGGCCGAATTTGTAACAGCGTCTTCACCATCAAGCGGGCGCGAGGCCTCGCGCATCGCGACGGACCGCGCCTACCTGTGCAAGAACCGGGGAGAGACACGCGGGAGCAATGAGATTCACCCGGCGCGAAGCGCCGCCATGAAATCCGGCAGGCTCAGGGGCTTCAGCAGGTGGTGGTCGAAGCCCGCCGCCCCGATGCGTTCCTTGTAGCCCTGCTGGCCCCAGCCTGTCAGCGCGATCAGCATCATCTGCGCGCCACCAGGCTCGGCCCGGAGATGGCGTGCCAAGTCGCAGCCGTCCATGCCGGGCATGCCGATATCGAGCACCGCGATGTCGATCTGGTTGGAGCGGGCCAGTTGCAGCGCCTCCTCCCCGCCATAGGCGACCAGCGTGTTGGCCCCCATCGTTCTCAGCAGCTCGGCGAGGCTGTCGGCCGCATCGCGGTTGTCGTCGACGACGAGGACGACGCCCTCGATGGAAGCCGGCGATCCCTCCTGCGACGCCATCCCGCGCGGCCTGGCCGAAGGTGCACTCTTCGCCAAAGGGAGACGAACGGTGAAGGCGGCGCCATGGCCCAGGCCCTCGCTCGCGGCCTCGACGCTGCCGCCGTGCAGCTCGACCAGGCTCTTGACCAGCGTCAGGCCGATGCCGAGCCCGCCTTGCGCCGCCTTGGAAGTGCCGCTCACCTGCACGAACATGTCGAAGATGGACTGCAGCATGTCCGATGACAGGCCCGTGCCGGTGTCGCTCACCTCGATCACGGCGTGGCCCTCTTGCTGACGGGCGACGACCTCGATGCGACCGCCCGGTGGCGTGTACTTGGCCGCGTTGTTCAGGAGATTCGAAAAAACCTGGGTCAGCCGCACTGCGTCGCCGCGCATGACGAGCGGTTCGGCGCCCAGTTCGACGGTCAGCGTGTGGCCCGCACGCTCGACCAGCGGCCGGCTCAACTCGATCGCGTCGTCGATCACCGCATCGAGCAGCACGGGGCGCATCTGCAGCTCGATCTTTCCGCGCGTGATGCGCGACACCTCCATCAGGTCGTTCACCAGGCGCACCATGTGTTCGACCTGCCGGCGCATGAGCTCGAAGTACTTTTCGGCCTCGTCCGGCGAGGGCTTCTTGCGCGCGAGCAGCGACAAGGCGGTGCTCAACGGCGCCAGCGGATTGCGCAACTCGTGCGCCAGGGTGGCGAGAAACTCGGTCTTGCGTTGGTCGGCTTCGCGCAAGCCGTCCAGGAGGCTGCGCAATTCGTACTGCCTGCGGCGCGAGCGCAAGGCCGTGCGCACTGCGCTCACGAGGGCCGCGACTCGCATCGGCCGCTCGATGACGGTCACGTTGGCGAACTCGTCCATTACATGCGCGATGGCACGCGAGTTCGCGCCCTGACGGGCCAGCACGAGCATGGGAACGTCGGACCACGGCCCCTGCGACGTCAGGGCGGCCTTCAGATGCGCAATCGCCGCGTCGGTGATCACCTCCTCGGCAAGCATGACGGCGCCGACCCCCTTCGTCAGCTCGCACATCAACTCGGCCATGTCGGCGCAAACGTGCGGGTCGAACTGCGCTCGCTCCAGCACGGCGCTCGCGATCAGGGCATCCTTCGAGGTCGCCGCCCGCAGCAGGATGCGGAACTCCGGCTGGAGAGGCGACTCGCTCACGGTACCGCACGGACCCCGTCGATCGGCACCGGGATCCCCGTGAGAATGCCGCGGAAATTGCGCAGCGGCGCGCCGACGCGCACGCCCCCGGCGCTCAGCGAGAAGGAGCGGATCGTGCGCTCGTGGGCGCCGCCACGCTTCTTGAGCACGGAGATCGCCTGCCGCACTTCGCCCTCGAACTCGTAGTAGCGCAGCAGCACCACCGCATCCGCGAGATAGCTCGCATCCACGGGTGTTTGCATCTGCATGCCGATCAGGCCGTGCTGCGCGCCGACCAGCATGGTCGCGACACCGTTCTGGCCGAGAT
>NZ_JBFUIU010000931.1:0-3265 GCF_056401695.1 Variovorax sp. P4_D9 | reverse complement strand
GCTCGCAGCAGCTCTTTCGCCACCGCGCCGAGGGGTGCGGGTCGGTCAGGTCTTCGTCCACCATGTCGCGTTCGTAGTCCTCACGCGCCACGACGTCCATGTAGAGAGCACCCTTGCTCAACGCCCCGAGGTTGCGCAGTGCGCGTTTCAGGTCTGGCGGGCTCAGGTAGGCCAGCACGCCTTGGCAGATGACGAAGTCGAGCGTGTACCGCAGCGGGTTGTCTCGGCAGTTCAAGGAGGTTGGCGGCGGCGTGTGGCTCAGCCGGCGATCAGATGTGCCAATATTCTCACTGGAGTGCGCGGCAGAGCGACAGTAGGTAAAGCCGAGAGGTCCGACAACTAATTAATACGGCCAAGCAGGGCGACGCCTGCCGAGGGTAGTGGCGCGCATCAGCCGATACCGGACGTTCCCAGTCAACGCCCAATGAGGAGATGTTGTTGATTCCATCAGACCTTGACGCGCTGGTTCGGCGGCAAAAGGGTGACGTTCTGCGGCCCCAAACTGCAGGTGCGGAGGCCGAACTCACGGCGCTTGGCATCGCTCCTGACTGCGAGTTTGGTAGCTTCTATCGGAGCTACAAAGCCTCTCCGCTTGGAAGCTCTGTTTCGCCAGTTGAATTCTTGGATGTCGCCGAGCCCAGCCCGTAGGTGGCACGGGCAACACGGTTCATTCATGAGGTCTGGAACCTAGCGTTTGATCATCGGCCCGGGTCAACCCGCGCCGGACACTTATAGACCAAGCTACCTGTCAAATCTCGATCTTCGTGCCCAGCTCAACAACCGAATTGTTGGGCAAATAGAGGTATTCGGCTGCAGCGCTGGCACTGTGATGCATCTGCACAAAAATTTTCTCACGCCACTTAGCCATTCCATCGCCGAACGTTGGCACAACAATGTCGCGCGACAGAAAATAACTCGTGGTCATGGGATCAAGTCTGAATTCCCGATTTGTAATTTGGCTCAGCGCTTCGGGCATGTCAGGTATGTCCATGAAGCCAAAGTTCAGGATGACCTTCCAACAATCCTTGCCAATCAGGATGATTTCCCCACGTTTGTCGAGTTCAACCTTAGGCACCTCTTGCGGCCGTATCGTCACGAACAGATTGCGTCCGTGCAGCACCTTGTTATGCTTCAGGTTGTGGAGCATCGCATTAGGAACGATCCCGGTTTCTGCCGTGAGAAACACGGCCGTTCCCGGAACCCGAGTCGGCGGTTGGACCATCACGCTCTCAAGAAAAGGCGCCAGCTCAATGGCATCTTTGCGCAGCTTGGCCGAAAGAATGAGCTGACCATTCTTCCAAGTGGCGAGAATCACGAACAGGCCTCCTGCCATCAGCAGCGGGAACCAGCCGCCATCGACAATCTTGAGCAGATTCGACGAAAAAAAGAAAATGTCAACTGCGAAGAAGAACCCTGTGGCTGCCACGCATACCGGCATCGGGTACCCCCATCCATATCGAATGACAAAAAAGGTCAGTGCCGTTGTGATCACCATGACCAGGCTGACCGAAATCCCATAGGCTGCTGCAAGGGCTGTCGATGAGTGAAACATGCCGACCGCCAGAGCCACGCCGGCCAATAGCGCCAGGTTCACTGCCGGCACATAGATCTGCCCCTTGTCGTGTTCTGACGTGTGTATGATCGTCATTCGCGGCAAATACCCCAGCTGTATCGTCTGCTTGGTTGCCGAAAACGCACCAGAAATGAGTGCTTGGGACGCAATGACCGTAGCCGCAGTCGCCAAGACCACCATCGCGATCAACGCCCAGTCAGGCGTCATTAGGAAGAAGGGATTTTCTATAGCCTTTGGATTGGCCAGTACCAAGGCGCCTTGGCCAAAGTAGTTGAGCATCAATGCGGGCATCACCAAGCCAAACCAAGCCCATTGAATGGGGACCTTGCCGAAATGACCCATATCGGCGTAAAGCGCCTCTGCCCCTGTTACGCAAAGAAAGACCGCTCCCAGGGTGATAAATGCCAACTTGTAATTCTCAAATCCAAAATGCAAAGCGTAGTACGGTGAAATCGCCTTCAACACCGACGGATTATCAACAATGGGAAACAATCCAGTAAGCCCGATGGCCAGGAACCAGAGCACCATAATAGGGCCGAAATACCGGCCTATTTGGGCCGTCCCCCTCTTCTGCACAATAAAGAGAATGATCAATACGGTGAAGGAAATCGGCAATACGTAGGGCTTGGCCGCCGGGGTTACGATTTCTAGTCCCTCGACTGCGGACAGCACAGAAATGGCGGGCGTGATCACGCCATCACCAAAAAATAGTGCGACCCCAAAGACGCCGCACACCATCAATATTCGATGAATCTTGGGCTTGTCTTTGACGGATTGTGAAGCCAGTGCGAGCAATGCCATCAAGCCACCCTCGCCGTGATTGTCTGCCCGCAATATTAGGCCAACATACTTGATGGAGACGATTACCGTCAGTGTCCAGAAGAAAAGTGAGAGGATTCCGAGGATGTTGCTTGGAGTCACAGCGACATGGCCGCTAGCAAATACCTCTTTAAAAGCGTACAGAGGAGATGTGCCGATGTCGCCATACACCACGCCGATAGCGCCCAGACATAGCGTTGCGACTGAGGACTTTGAGTTTTTCATTTGGATTGCGGTATCGGCATGTTGCACCGGCCGAATGCCTTGGCGAGAGACGGATCAAACCCATTCTGCTATAGACTCACGGATAAATTGATTTTCCGCCCGTTTGCAGCGTCGATTTGCCAACTCTAAGCCGCGCATTCATAGTTGCGTTTTCCGGCAGCGGTAGTCCAAAAAAAAGTTACCAGACCGATGGAAACATTCGCGGGCTTCACTGAGCACACCGACCATGAGATGGGTCGGTTGGTGGCGCAACTAGAGGCCATCGGTGCGCTGGACAACACGCTTTTCTACTGCATCGTGGGTGACAACGGCGCCAGTGCCGAGGGCAGTCCGGAAGGCTCCTTCAACAAAATGATGGCCCTGAACGGCATCATTGACAATCCCGAGCAAATGTTGCCGCGCATCGACGAATGGGGCGGCCCCACCACGTTCTCCCACTTCGCCATCGGCTGGGCCTGGGCCGGCAACACAGAGGTGGCGCCGGAAATCCGAACACAGCGATAAGTGGTCCACACTGCGACACAACCCGGGCCCGAGGCCCGAGAAAGCAGGAAGAGTGCGCCGGGAGACCGGCAAGGAGTAAAGGGTGCAAGTCCCTGACAACAAAGAAGTAGCGAATCATGTTGTCCCCGAGTCATGCGCGTCACA
>NZ_JBFUIU010000930.1:0-3267 GCF_056401695.1 Variovorax sp. P4_D9 | reverse complement strand
TTCGATAGGCATGCGCACGTGCTCAAACGAACCGGCACGATGTTCCTCGAGGGAATAGGTGTTGGTAAGGAAGAGTTCCCACTGGGCATCCACACTCGTGAGGATGGGCGATGCGCTCCTCGTTCACGCTCGACCAGGCGTGCTGTTCCACCTTTTCTGCGAGCCATTCACTGACGACGAGGGGAGTTTTTATGGCGGAAGTATGGCCTGCATTTCTCAGTCGACGCGACCGCCGGGAGGTCAGCTTTTGGCCGACACACGTCGTCGAACTTCGGATTGACCCTAGCTGGCGCTTCGGCGGTAGAACGCCAGCGAGCCAGCCAAGGCCAACAACGCGGCGCCGCAGGAGCGGTCCAGCCAAAGGACTGCTCGCTGATGCAGCAGCCTTACGGCGCGCGCTCCGACAACCGCGTAGCCCAGCATGACAGCGAAGTCCAGCCCTGCGAACACCAGGCCAATCACGACGTACTGCGGCCATTGTGGCGTAGCTGCGTCGATGAACTGCGGCAGCAATGCCGAACAGAACAGGTACCCTTTTGGGTTGGTGACTGCGACCAGAAAGGGACTTCGCGAAGACGCGTCGCGCTGCAGCATCGCTGTTTTCCGCTCCCGATTGCGAAAGGTCCAGAGCTCCGTTTGAGCGCAACAGCCTGAGGCCAACCCACGCGAGGCAAGCCGCGCCGAACCATTTCACGACGGAAAACCAGAACTCCGATGCAGCAAGCAAGGCGCCGAGACCCAGCGCGACGGCGCCGACCAGCACGAAGTCAGACATGACTGCGCCGAACATTCCGGGAAGGGACCGGCGCACGCCATTGCGTGACCCATTGGCCAGCGCCAGCAACACGGTCGGCCCTGGTGTTGCGATGGCCACCAAGGCGACCAACGCAAAGACCGAGAGGGTCGTGAGGTTCGTTGCGTGTGCGAGCAGTGGAGCTTCCATACATCACCAGATTGTTCTTCGACCGCGAGGACCGTCAGCGGTCGCGGTTCGGGGCAGGGGGCAGTCCCGTGGAACGCACCATAGCTGAATGAGGCGTAGTCGGGAAGGGCCGGTTCTGGCCGTCACCGGCACATGGACAGCACTACGGATGATTCAGAATTTTCGCCTTCTCTCGCTCGAACTCGGCTTGGGTTAGGACGCCGCCATCAAGGAGTTTCTTCAGGTTGATGAGCTTCGTGAATTTGACGTCCTCGACTGCCGCGCAGTCAGGTTGATGAGTTGAGCACCGGCAGGTCGAGCCCCATCGCCAGAGAACGCGCTCAGGGCTGCGCTATTCCCACGCCACGTAATCAAGCGAGATGACGCCGTGCGGCGTGCAGAGCCTGAACGCGTCGGGGCGTTCAATCGAGACGCCGAACGCGCTGCCCAGGTGCAGCAGCGTGCCGGGCGCTGGCCGCTCGTACGGCGCGGGCGGCCACACGGGGCACGCTTGCGCACGCACGAGCGCCGGCCACAGGTGCGAGACGAAAGAAATCTCAGCGCCGTCATAGGAGGCAGACAAGAGGCCCACGAGGTAGCCCCGGCTGTCGAAGACGGGGCCACCGCTCGTGTCGCCGGRTACGGCGCATTCGACAGCGAGGCAAGGTCCCGGGAGGCGGCGGTCGCGCCCGTTGGGGTAGCGGTCGATGACGCGACCGAGCTGGCATTGCGGGGCCTTCTCGATGCGCGTGTTACTCGCTATTGCTTCGGTGCCGTCGCTCGCAGCTGAGAGGCCCGTCACCGTGAGCACGTCGCCCAGCGCGGGCATGCGCGTGGTGAGCCACGCGTCATAAAGCGCCGGTCTGCGGGGTAGCACGAGCTCAGCGCCATCGACAAGACGGCGAGGTCGCTGTCAGGCACGAGCGCGATGCGGAGCACAGTCCACAGCAGCATGCCGCCGTCAGGCAGCGGGGCCTGCACGACGAGCGTCGCCTCGTCGCGTTGGAGCTTGCCGTAGAAGTCGTGCTCATGGAGCACGTGCGCCGCGCACAGTGCAAGGCCCGGCCCGACCATCACGCCGGAGCCGTAAGTGTGGTGCCCGTCGCGGTCGCGAAAGCTCAGCGCGAGCAAGATTCCGTTTTGCGCACCCACGCGCATGTAGTCGCCGTTCGAGCCCTCGAAAAGCAAGCACTGCGCGGCGAAGGTGAGCCGCTCGCCGGGCGTGAGCTCCTGCTCGGGGTCAAGCAGCGCAACGGTCGAGGCGTCATCTTTTCCCATTGATGCTTGATGCTGCGTCATAGGTGGAACTGCTACCCCCTGTGACCACGAAGGCCACGAAGGCCACGCGCCAGCGTCACTGACTACATTGTCTGGGTGGGTCCCCGGCCATAGCTGGCATCGACCAGCGGCAACCGGCCGGCGGTTGAACCAGATTCTGCGGCGCTGCTGAGCTGCGCGCCAGCATYGGTTGAACGATAGGAAGGCCACCGGCAAACCGCTGGCAGAATTGCCAGAACAGGAGGGGCGTCGAAGGTGAACGTTGAAGTGAGTGTCGAAGTTGCTCGCCATCAAAGAGAAGTACAGCGCAAGCTTGGGCGCTTCCTGTTCCGGATTCAGCAGTACGAGCGGCTTCTCAAGGCACTGGTAGCAGATGCCAAATACGAAGGCACTGTTGAAACTGCAAAAACGTTCCGCGACCAGCGGGTGGAAAAGCTGGCGACAAAGTCGCTGGGTCAGCTCATCGACGAGCTTAGAAGGTCGCACCTGCGCACGGCTGCTGAGGTTGCAGCATCGGCAGCAAATTCCGCTAGCGTTGACGAAGGTCAGCCAGTCGAGCGACTGACGATGAGCTTTCAGGCAGTCTTGCAGATGACCGAGGAGGACCTGGCGCGGACCGAGGCGGACTTGAGCCACCTCCTCGCGCTTCGCAACAGCCTCGTACATCACCTGCTCGAGCAATTCGACGTGTGGACGCTTGAGGGTAGCAAGGCCGCGGAAGACCACCTCGACCGCAGCTATGAGAAGGTCGACGCCGCCTACGGAACGCTACGCCAATGGGCAATGGCTTCAATAGAGGCACGCCAACACATGGCGTCCTTCATGGCCACTCCCCAGTTTCAGGAGCTACTACTTCACGGGGGCCTGCCAAGTGAAAGCTTCGATTGGCCGTCAAGCCATGTGGTCAAACTTCTGCGCCAAGCAGAGACGTCCGGGACAACGGACGGTTGGACGAGCTTGACAAGAGCCATCGACCTGATTCGCAAGAGCGACCCTGAGCAAACGCCATGGCGATACGGGTGCAAGACCTGGCGCCAGGTTCTCAAGCAGACGGGGCAGTTTGAGGT
>NZ_JBFUIU010000929.1:0-3269 GCF_056401695.1 Variovorax sp. P4_D9 | reverse complement strand
CACCGCTCGTGCTGTCGTAGGTGTTGCGCCGCATCTCGTCGATCACTGTGGCGTCGAGCGCACCGCGTTCCGATGCACTCAGCGCGGAGGGCTCCTTGCGGTAGGCCTGTGCGTGGCGATTCTTGAGCGCAACGGCCTCACGGTGCAGCCAGTCCGCGGACCAGTCGGGTGCGACGTAGCCGCCATGGCCCCACACGGAGCCCAGCTGCTGTCCGCCGGCCGACAGCCAGACCTGTTGGCCCCGCTGGACCTGCTCGCCGCTGAAGATCACCTCGCCGTTGGAGGCGGTGACGGATGCGGGAATCGGGGGGGCCGTCAGGTAGATCTGCACGCCCAGGTAACCCAGCGCGCCGAACGACAGTACGAAGATGAAGGCGAGCCAGCGCCACAGCCTGTTGTTGTTTCTCATGACATGTCCTTGGGTCATCGAAAAGGGGCCCGGCGTTCAGGCGCCGCCGCATCCGCCGCAGCAACCGCCGCTCGCATGCGCGGTGAAGGCCGGGATCTTGGTGATGGCAACGCGCCAAACGGAGGGGCCTTCCTCGAGGTAGTTCCATGCGAAGCGGTGGGGAAACTGTGCCTGGAACTGTGCGTAGAGCGGCCTGGGATCGTGGTCGTTCACGAGTTCGATGGCGTGACCGTCGTCGAGGGCGGAGAAGGTCGAGAAGATGTGCGAATGACGAAAGCGTGGCTCCAGGACACGGACATCGACGGTGGAGGAGAAAGCTGCAGATTTCACGGAGATTCCTTGTAGCGAACGGCGTAGAAGGTGTATTTCAGATGCATCTATGCTAGGAAAGGGCCTGCCGTGAGATGTTGATCTGCATCAAGGTCCGCATCGAAATCGGCGTCGCCTGCGAGCGCCATCGGGCCACGGCGCTGCGTCAGCGGCGTGGGCGCAGCTCGGCAGGTCGAAGCTCCGAGCCATTGGTCGATGGTCGAGGACACCCGCAGCGAGGCATGCTGCGGCTGGCTGACGCCGCATCAAAGCCTGCCCATGCAGCTCAGCCGATGCCGTCTAGCGCACGCGCGGCGGCGCCTCGACCTGTTCGGGCGTGGTGAAGTAGGCCGCGCTGGTCCCCATTCGGGAGCGGGCCTGCGCGAGTTCGTGCCGCGCGATCGTGCGCAGATGCACCTCGTCCGGTCCATCCATCAGGTGCAGCGCCCGGCCCCAGGTCCAGAAGAACGCGAGCGGCGTATCGGGCGACAAACCCATGGCGCCGAATACCTGCATCGATCGTTCACGGCCCCGGCTCTGCAGCCGTGCGGCGACCACCTTGATGGCCGCAATCCGAGCGCGCAGCTCGCCAGGCTCGCAAGTGTCTTGATCGAGCGCCCACGCCGCCTGCAGAACCAGCAGCCGCGCCTGCTCGATCTCGATGCGCGATTCGGCCAGCCAGTCCTGCAAATCGAACCGTTCACTGCCGCCTAACGCGGCGATGCGCACGTGGATTTCGATTGCTTTGCCAATTTTGAAGCGAGGTTTGATTGAATCGCGAAGGATGTCGACGAACACGGCAGTGCAGCGGAGACGCAGTAAGGCAATTCTTGCCCGCGGTCATACGGATCGGGGCAAATGTCTTTGTCTCACCCTCGAGGAGCCGTCGATGCCTCGTCGTTCGTGTCTTCTTGCTCTTGCCAATTCTCTGGCCAGAGGAGCTGGTGCTTGACCAAGGACTTCTCGAATGCGTTACACCGTTTCATCAGATCGATGGTCGCATCAAGATCCTTGTAGCTGAAGGCTGCAGTCCAGCGTTGGATGTTCGTCATCGCATCCAAGTAGGGCTCGGTTCGCGCCGCGCGCATGAGCTCCCTCAAGCAATCGAGGTACTGCTCGCGATACAGGGTCGGGACGATGATTCGCGCCTCGCCCGCCGCGCTCAGCTCCGAGTTCATAACCAGGCGCGCAAGGCGGCCGTTCCCGTCGTTGAAGGGGTGTACTTCCGAGACGATGAACATCGCAAGCAACGCGCGCGGGAGACCTGCGTCGACGTCGTGCATCAGCAGACCCGCTTCTCGTAACGTTCCCACCACCAGTCGCGGCTCGACAAATGTCGTGTTGCCTGCAACGTTTCGCACCACCTTGAACTCGCCCGGCAACACCTCGGGCCGCGCCGCCATCATCAATGCATGGCGCTCACGCAAAGTCTCTTCGAAGGCCTTGATGTCAGTGATGCCACGGGCACGCCACGGATTGCGTGCCTGATCGAAGACGCCCTTGATGTCGTGAGAATCCTTGGGGCGCAGCGCGCTGATCTTGCCTTCGAGGGCGATCGCGCGAGCCTCGCCAATCTCGAACTCGGTCCCCTCGATGAAGTTGCTGAAGTACGACTCGAGGAAGGCGAAATTGGTTGTCGCCGGCGACTCGCCGGCCACGTCCGCGATCCGCGGCAGCTCGTTGACCTTCAAGAACTGGACCAGCTTGTGGAACAAGTCCATGCGCGGAGCGTCATAGCCCTTGACCCGGCCGGTGCCCTTTGAGGGGGCCATCTTTCGATCGGGCCGCGTTCCGAGGATCGCACCCATCAGACGATCGAGTTCTTCCAGACGCGCCTTGGGCGTATTCATCAGCGCGCCGACGATCTTCACGCGCTCGCGCAACTCGAGGAAGGCCTGCTCGCCGCGCGAGTCGCAGATCGAGATCAGTCGGTCTTCGATCTCCTCAGCGCTTACCTTCCTGCTGTATTGCGGATCGTCTTCGCGCGGCGGTGGTGCCATTGCATCAAGCAGCATCCGCGCTGGGCTCGGGAAATAGACCTCTCGGCCTTGGATCTGGGTATCGCCGTCGACCGGCCCTGCACCGCTCGACAACACGACTTTCAGGCCGGGCAGCTCCACCACCCGTGCATAGCTGCCGCCTGCCAGGTACATGGTGGTGGCGACCATCCCGTCGAAAGCGCTTCGGTACGCGACGACGGTCTTCGGAAACAGCGCCGCCAAGATTCTGGCCTTCTCTCGCCGGAAGAGCGTCGGCCAGTCAGCCTCCGGGAGAGACGTCGCGATGCCGCTGCGCACCCGATGTAGCTCGCCGGCAGCAACCCGGCGCTGGACGGCCCGTTGTTCCGCTGGGCTGAGTTCTGCGTTGAGGTAGAGAAGGTCGTCTTGTCGCATTTTTTGGTTTGGTTCTGCCAGCGAGGCCGGTTTGTCGGGAGTATTAAGGCCGTTAATGACGGTTGTCGCTTTTTTTCGTCTTGTTCGACCTGCGGGCCATCGGCAACTCAGAATCCTAAACTTAGGATTTCGCGACATTACTCAGCAGTCGATAATTT
>NZ_JBFUIU010000928.1:0-3270 GCF_056401695.1 Variovorax sp. P4_D9 | reverse complement strand
TTGCGCTGCCAGGTGCTGCAGGGCCAGGCGCGGCCCGATGGACTGGGCGCCATCGTCTTCCACGGCATGTCGCGCGGCCTGGTGGTGCTGCTCAGTGCGCCGTCGCTGCCCTCGTCTTCATCCGCCGCGACCTCCGATGCGGCGCCGGTCCCCGTGACGCACGATCCACAACTCGTGCGCCTGCTCGCCAACATGTTGCTGCTCACGCAGTCGAAGGATGAGTATGCCTACTGACTACGCCTTGAAGATCAACGCCGATCATCTGCGGCGCGACGCGTTCGTCTACGTCCGCCAGTCCACGCAGCGCCAGGTGTTCGAGAACACCGAGAGCACCAAGCGTCAGTACGCGTTGCGCGATCGCGCGGTCGCGATGGGCTGGCCACTCGAGCGTGTGCACGTCATCGACAACGATCTGGGCCTCTCGGGCGCCCAGGCCCGCGACCGCGACGGCTTCCAGCACCTGGTCACCGAGGTGGCGATGGGCCATGCCGGCATCGTGCTGGGCCTGGAGGTCTCGCGCCTGGCGCGCAACAACGCCGACTGGCAACGCYTGCTCGAGTTGGCCGCCATGTCGCGCACGATCATCAGCGACGAAGATGGCGTGTACGACCCGGCGCACTTCAACGACCGGCTGCTGCTCGGCTTGAAGGGCACGATGAGCGAGGCCGAGCTCCACATCCTGAAGTCTCGCCTGCAAGGGGGCATTCTCAACAAGGCTCGGCGTGGCGAGCTCGAGATGGGGCTGCCGATCGGATTCGGCTACGACGGCAACGCCCGCGTGGTGCTCGATCCGGATCGGCAGATCCAGGACGCGGTCAGGCTCGTGTTCGATACCTTCCGCGAGACCGGCTCGGCATGCGCGGTGTTGCGCCGCATGCGTGCGCAGAACGTGCTGTTCCCACGGCGCATTCGCCGWGGCATCGGCAAGGGGGATCTGCTGTGGGGTGCGCTGAACCACTCGCGGGTGACACAGCTCCTGCACAACCCGCGCTACGCCGGTGCGTTCGTCTATGGACGCACACGCGGCGCCTACAACGCCGACCTCAAACATGTCCAACGCGCCGTGAACCGGGAGCACTGGCAGGTGTTGATCCGTGACGCCCACGCGGGCTACATCTCCTGGGAGGAATTCGAGCGCAACCAGATCACGCTTCGGGAGAACGCGTTTGGGTTCTCCAAGGGCTTGCGCGGGGGTGCGCCACGTGAGGGGAACGCCTYGCTCCAGGGACGTGTGCTGTGCGGGCAGTGTGGCGCACGCATGCGCGTGCACTACGAACTCCTGGGCGGACACCTGCAACCCTACTACCGGTGCAACGAGCAGCTGTTGCGCAATGCCGAGCGTCCGTGCCTGTGGGTCAAAGGCGTGGCGATCGATCAGGCGATTGGCGCGCTGCTGCTCGAGACGGTTGCACCCGCAGCCATCGAGGTGGCGCTGGCCGTTCAGCAGGAGATCGCGCAGCGCGTCGAACAAGCTGGGCGCGCTACGCCAGGCACAGCTTCAACGCGCCCGATATGAGGCCGAATTGGCACGGCGCCGCTACGCCAAGGTCGATCCCGACAACCGGCTGGTGGCCGACGCGTTGGAAGCTGAGTGGAACGATCGGCTGCGTCAACTTGATGCTCTGCAGCGCGACCATGAACGTCAGCAGCAAGCCGACCAGTCGCTGTTGGACGAGCCGGCTCGCAAACGCATTCTCGAACTCGCCCGGGACTTCCCGCGCGTGTGGAATGACCCACGAACCGGTGCGGTCGAGCGCAAGAGGATGCTTGGCCTATTGATCGAGGACGTGACGCTCGTCGGCGGTACGCAGACTACCGTCAATGTTCGCTGGCGCGGCGGACGCACTCAGACACTCTTCGTCGACAGGCCCGTGCCCATTGCGCGCATTCGACGCACGTTGCCCGAGGTGGTGAAACTCATCGACGAGTTGCTCGAGACTTTGCCGAATCGAGAGGTCGTCAATCGGCTCAACGAACTCAATCACCGCAACTGGCTTGGCGAACCCTTCACGATAGCGAAGGTCACTCACGTACGCATCGTCTATGGCCTGAAGAGCCGGGCTCAGCGGCTGCGTGAGCGTGGCATGCTCACTGCCAAGGAGGTCGCCAGCCAACTCGGTATATCGATCACCACGGTCCACCAATTCGTGCGTACGGGGCTGCTCAAGCGGCATCTGTACGGCAACCGTCGGTGCCTTTACGAACCGCCAGGTGATGTCAAATTGATCAAGGGTGTCCCCAGCCGCGCTGGCAGCCGCCCCCCGCGTCTAATCGCCGTTCAACCGTCTGAACGAGGTGCAATATGAAGTCAACGCCTTGGTGACGTAGGCGCCGCCTGCCGCCACCTTGCGCACGGCGCTTACCAGTTCCGCAGCCGCCATGTCCTTGGTGACATAGCCATCGGCGCGTGCCTTGAACGCCCGCAGCGCGTATTGCTCCTCAGCGTGCATGCTCAGCACGAGGACTCGCACCGCGGAGAACTCGGTCTTGATGCGCCGTATCAGTTCAAGCCCGCTCATCCCGGGCAGGGAAAGGTCGACCAGCGCCAGATCGAACTCACTCTCTCGCAGCAATTCAAGCGCCTGAAAACCCGTCTCCGCTTCGGTCAAGGCCCAGTTGCTTCCCTTGGGACAGAGCACGCGCTTCAAGCCTTCCCGAACGATCGCATGGTCGTCGACAAGAAGCATCCGGATACCCGGCTCTATCAAGTTTGCGGCTGTCAAATTGCCCCATAGTTGGCGGACGCGCGGCGATCCGGTCTCGAGGACAGGCCGCGTGTCACCGTGCCTGCGCTCCCCAAGCCGTGTCCAATTCTTACTGTCACGCTGTTGATTGATCCATCCGATCGGCAGCTGATCAGGTCGAACGAGGATCACTCCAACCCCGGATCGGTTTTCAGTGATCCTCTGCGGCCCAGGCAGGCCCGCGGCGCCCTAGGCCGGCTGCTCGCCCGTGGCCCGGATGTCCACGCGCCGGTTCGGCTCGAAGCAGGCAATGAGCGCAGTGCGGGTCTTGGCCTTGCCTTGGGCCTTGCACTCGGCTTCGGTGATCTTGAGCTCCGCCGGGCCGCGTCCTTCAGTCTGGATGATGTTGGCCGGCACGCCTTGGCTTACCAGGTAGTCGCGCACGGAGTTGGCCCGTGCCACGGACAGGCGGTTGTTGAACTCGAGGCTGCCGATCGGGTCGGTGTGCCCGACGATGGAGATCGCGCGCAGCCGGATGCCCGAGGATTTGAGCTCCGCGAGCGTGTTGTCGATGCGGGTGCGGCCG
>NZ_JBFUIU010000927.1:0-3270 GCF_056401695.1 Variovorax sp. P4_D9 | reverse complement strand
CTGCAGCGCCTGCGCCATGACGAAGGCAGCGCCCTGGTCATTCTGCGTGAGGGCCAGGAACTGGGCGCGCGCCGCGGGCTCCGGCGCGTGACCTTGGCACTGGCGGCCGAGGAGTGCAGCGGCCTGGCCCGCGCCGGGCGCCACGACGAGGCCCGGGTGGTCGCCGCACGCTTCGGCTTCGGCGAATTGCCGTGCGGGAACGCCATCCCCGGCCTGGTCGCCGACAAGGCCTTCCGGGCCGCCTCGCGCTTCCTGCTGCAGCAATCGCCCGGACAGGTCGCGCAGGCGCTCGACGAGGCGATCGCGTATTGCCAGCAGCGCGGCTTGGCGCACCGCTGGGTCGAGCTGCTGCTGCTGCGCGCGCTGGCTCGTCGCCAGGACGGTGAATGGGCCGGCGCCTTGACCGACCTGCAGCAGGCCCTTGCCATTGCGGCGCCCCGGCACTACCTACGCTTGTTTCTCGACGAGGCGGATGAACTGCGCCCGCTGGTCGAGCGGCTGGATCCGGAGCGACTGCGCGGCTCGGAGGCCGGGCCGCTGGCGCGCCGACTGCAGCAGTCGATGCGCAAGGCCGAGGGGCAGGGGGCAGTCGAATCTCCGGGCGCCATTGCCGCGGAAGAACTCACCCGGCGCGAAGTGGCCATCCTCAAGCGCCTGGAATCGGGCCTCAGCAACAAGGAGATCGCCGAGGCCATCTTCATCTCGGAGGGGACGCTCAAGTGGCATCTCCATAACGTCTACGGCAAGCTTGGCGTCAAGAACCGCTCCGGTGCTCTGTCCAAGGCACGGTCGCTCGGTCTCCTCTGAGCTCTCCACGACCCCGCCTCGCGCGCGGCCGCTCGTCGCTCAGAGCTCGACCGCCCGCGACCCCCCTTGCTGCAGATGCCGCCGCAACCATGCACGCATCATCGCGCGTCGTTCGGTCCCAGGGGATGCCGCGAGGAAAGCTTCGGCGTCCGTCCGAGACAAAGGCTCCGTCCGCATCACGGTGGTGGCCAACGAACGGACGCCCAGCCAAAGCATGCCGCAGTGCGCGCAGGAATTGATCGACAACTCGAACGATTCGACGCGGCCCAAATAGGCCTCGGCGGGATCGCGCATGGGCGTACCGCAGCAACTCCATTCAAGCGTCATGTCTTTCGGCTGCCGAGTCCCATACACCCATCCCGCGAACCGGGACCAGAGACTCGTATTCGCTCTCGTATCACCGCTTGGACGACTGTGCTCCGAACTCCCGTGCGTGTCTGCCACATTGACTTTCATGAAGAATCAAGAATCAAGGCCGAAATGGAGAGCGTACCAAGGTGTCCATAAAAGAGGCGCAAAGATCGAGGGCTCTCGCATAAATTTTTGCAGCTCGTTCKTCYGACAGAGGCAAGCGCGCCTCGTCTTGCTGATGCRGYGCCTCRYGCARGCGTCGAWCATGGCGCCMTGGATGCACAGTCAAAGGAACCCATCGCACAGGATCGCGAATAGAGAACTGTCATGGGAAAGACCCCGGTCAGTATCGGCCTCGGACACCTGCTGCTGGCTTCGCTGCTTTGCGCGAGTCAAATGACGATGGCTCAAAGCAGCGTCGAGCGGCCGGGCTTCAAGGCCTTCCGCTTCGACGAGGACTGGACCGCCATGCACGATCCGGCCATGCGAGCGAGCTTCCTGGACCCTCTCAAGTGGATACCGCTGAACGAAGAGGGGTCCTGGTACATGACCCTCGGCGGAGAACTGCGCGAACGCTACGAGTACTCGCGAGAGCCCGTCTTCGGCCTCGCTCCGCCGCCGCRCAACGACTACTTCCTGAATCGGGCCTTTCTGTTCGCCGACGTCCACTTCGGCCCCAACTTTCGGACATTCGTGGAGTTCGTCAGCGGCTATGCGCCCGGATGGAGCGGCTCGCCACCTCCCACGCAGAAGGACACGCTCGACATCCTGCAGGGGTTCGGCGAAGTGCGGCTTCCCGTGAGCGAAGGAGAGCTCTCGGTGCGGGCCGGCCGCCAGGAGATGAGCTTCGGCTCGTCGCGACTCGTCTCCGTGAGGGAAAGCCCGAACGTCAGGCGTTCGTTTGACGGCGTTCGTGTCACGTGGATCGAATCGAAGGATCTGCGGGTCGACGCATTCGCGGCCCAGCCGGTCGCGCCTCAGACCTGGAGTTTCGACGATCGACGCGACCCGACCCAGGATTTCTGGGGCGTCTATGCCACCACCGATGTGCCCGCCGTCGCGGGCCTGAAGGCCGACCTCTATTACATGGGACTCAACCGCCAGGATGCTCGCTTTGCCCAAGGTGTCGCGACCGAGCGCCGGCAAACCGTCGGCACGCGGCTGTTCGGAAGTCGCGCCAACTTCGACTGGAACGTCGAAGGGGTCTTCCAGTTCGGGACCTTCGGCACCTCCAACATCCGTGCGTGGGCTCTGTCGACCGATAGCGGCTATACGTTCTCCGACCGGACCTGGAAGCCACGCCTGGCTCTGAAGGCCGATGCGTTCAGTGGCGACAAAAACCTTCATGACGGAACTCTCGGCACCTTCAATTCGCTGTTTCCGAAGCTTCCCTATTTCTCCGAGGCCAATCTCGTGGCCCCGTCGAATCTTCTTGATCTTCAGCCGAACCTGACCCTGGCAGTGACGCCGACCGTGGAGGTCAACCTTGGCTGGAATCCGCTCTGGAAACAAACGAAGGCCGATGCGTTCTACGCGCCGCCCTTGACCCCAGTGAAGGGTACAGCGGGAACGCGAAGTCGCTATATCGGCCAACAGTGGACCGCCTCGATCGAGTGGTCTGCGACGCCGCGCCTCACCGTCGCCGCCACATACGTCCACTTCGAGCCGGGCGGTGTAACCCGGCAAGCAGGCGGCCGTTCAGGCGAGTTCTTTGCGACATGGCTGCAGTACAGATTTTGATCAGTGCTGCGCTTCCGTTGTGGCGCTGCTGAACCCGGAGAAGCTGACATGACTTCATACGCATGGCTTGTTCTGGTCGTCTACAGCGCGGTGCTGTTGCTGTTACTGCTGCTGGCCCTCCCGATGGGCCGCTACATCGCGCGTGTGATGGGGGGGCGGCTGAAGTTCGGCCGCCGCATCGAGGCCCAGGCTGGCACGCTGCGCGGCATGAAGAAGGACACCGTGGCCAAGAAGCTCACCGAGCCTAGCCTGGATTTCCACGCTGGGTAGTTCGCCTAACGCGGTGGCCTGTTCGTCAGGGGCTGGGGGTTACGCCGACATGCGCAGAGAGTAGCCCTTCCACCAGGGAATGGGGATCGCAGTATTGAGCAA
>NZ_JBFUIU010000926.1:0-3275 GCF_056401695.1 Variovorax sp. P4_D9 | reverse complement strand
GCCCGGGATATTCGGGCTGCCGTGTGCCCGGGTCGGGGCGTAGGGCCTTGACCAAGCGGTTCACGCTGTCGCCGATCCAGATGAGGGCCTGACCCACGGTGTACCTGGTTGCGCCCACTGAAATCTTCAGCCCGGCTGGCGACCGCGCTTCCCACAGCATCTCGGAGGTCGCGAGGTTCACATGGGTCCGGGTGAGGGTCTTCGGAACCTTGTGGCTCGCAAGCATCTTTGCGAGGAGGGTGGTGATCACCGTCTCACTGTGCTTGTGCTCGTCGTCCGTCAGGCTGGCAACGAAGTCCGGGTCCGCGAAACGTTCCAGGGGGACCGGCGCCCGCTTCGTTCGGAAGACCATTCTCCAGGGCAGACCGTAGGCAATTGCGGGCGGCAGAGGAAGGATGGAGGACATAGCGCGAAAGGATACTGAGTTTTTCGCCCAGGGCGAAATTCCACCTTGCGCCATTTCAATCCAGCTTCCGGGCTATTCACCCCGGAGCCGGGGCGTTCGCCCTCAGTCGAGAAGGCTGTTGGCTCGGACCACGAAAAGCGCTCGTGATCGATTGTTCACGCCAAGCTTCCGGTACAAACGCCAGAGGTGGACCTTCACGCTGGTCTCGGCCAGGCCGAGAGCGATCGCCATTTCCGCGTTTGTCAGGCCACGGTCCATCATCTTCACCAGCTGGTGCTGGCGCTTGGACAGCTTGAAGTCGAGAGCGCCATCTTGGGCGTCGTCGTCCGAACCAGGCGCCGCCGCGAGGAGGCCCAGCAGTGCCTCGACGTATTCGTTGCGGCCGCGGCCCTTTTCGATGTAGATGTCGGCCCCCGACGCAACGCAGATCTCCTCCATCTCGCTCGAAGGATGGGTGGAGAAGATGGCGATCTGCGCTTTCGGGAACATGGACCGGACCTTCGCAACGCCCGAGTTGGAGTCGTTGTCCGGGAGGTTGATGTCCAGCGAAACGAGGTCGGGCGGGCCGTGGCTGATCAACGCGTCGTCGATGGCCGCGAGGCTGTTGAGTTCGACGATGTTTGAATGCGGGCGCAGGCGCTTCATGGCCATGACGACTGCATCGAGCAGCATTGGATGGTCGTCTACCGCGTAGATCGTCATCGGCACAAAAATAGCCCTCCTGACCCCTGAGATCGGGGGTCGCAAAAAATTGACGTGTGGGTCGTTCCCGACGTCCAATGGGAAGTCTGGCGCAGAAGCGCCTCGGATTGCCTTCCGTGCGGGAAAACACTGCTGGCAAACGCGAAGATTTGCGCGGTTTCGCGATCAGTTTCGTTCCGCGGCACCGGGTGGCTGCCAACCCTCCAGGTCAAAGGAGGCGCGAAACCCCGGCCGATCGACCATCCGGAGGCCGCCGCCGGCTGCGTACTCGGCCATCATCTCCAGCGCTATCCAGCGGTAGCCGGCCTCCTCGCAGGCCATCGCCGTGGAGCCCCACCCGCTAAAGGGGTCCAGCACCAGGCCACCCGGGGGCGTCAGGAACTCGACCAGCAACTTTGCGAGCTTCACTGGCATCAGGGCGCCGTGCACCGGAAGGCCGAGCGCCTTCGCCTCCTTGCGGGTCTTCTCGACTTCCCTGCTGACATGGGTGATGGAAATCACGTTCTTGGGGATCTTCCCGGCGGTCACGTTGCCGAAGGAGCCTGGTCGCAGCTTGTAGGCGCCGTCGCCATACGTGGCGGTGCGAACCTCGCCCCCGGCGGCCAGCAACTGGGCGTGGCGCTTCGAATGGGGCTGCAGCACGCGCCGGTTGTCGGCAACGCAGCGCACCGGATCGTTGCAGAAGATCAGCACCGGCTCGTAGCCCACATTGAGCTGCTGGCGCTTGATCGACGCCCAATAGGTCGGGCCTGGGGGCTTCGCGGGGTTGTGCCAAATCGCTCGATCGATGAGTTGAAGTCCAAGGCGATCGTAGAGTGCCAACGTGAGCCTCTCGACATACATCGAGCGGGCAGGAGACTTGGACAGGAAGATGTCGTTGCTGACGTTCAGCGCAATGCAGCCGCCGGCGATCAGGTTCTTCAGGAGCGGCTCCAGCGCGCCACAGATGAAGTCGACGTACTCCGCCTCCGACGGATTTCCGTAGGCCCGTGCCTCACGCAAGGGGTAGGGCGGCGAAGTGATGATTGCGGAGATTTGATCCGTGAGTCGGCCGGCGAGCGTCTCGGTGCGAGTCCAGATGGCCACGCCGAGATCGGTGCTGAAGGCCACCAGGGCCACGCCTTCGGGGGCTGGGGTCAGGTCGCCGTCCCTTTGCGCCTTGGGCGTCAGGCGCCAGTTGCCTCGCTGGCCAGGCACGCGCTCAAGGAGGCCCAGCTTGCGGAGGGTCTGCTGGTGCCAGCGGACTTTCCTGTGGGCCAGGTTGTGGGGCTGACGTGAGCGGCCAACCGGCTGGCGTACGCCTCCGACCAGGTCGAGCGCTTTGTAGAGTGCGGCGTTGGAAATGCCTTCGTCGTGAATCTGGACGTTGCGGTATGCCGCAAGGAGCGGCTCGAATAGATCGGACTGTTGCATTGAGAGGTTTGTTCGCAGCGTGCTATGTTGCAGAACAAGATCTCACACCTGAGCACGAATGCGCAAGGCAAGCGGGAAGCTGTGAACGCTGGTCTCGGAATTCTGGCTACGGCAAGGGAGCCCGGGCGGGTTGGGCGAGACGGCTAAAGTTGCAGCCTGACCCCGATATGAGCACGCTTCAAGCGAGAATTGCCAGATGCTAGATAGTGATCTTTTCCCCGCCCCTTGGTTAGTCAACACCCTTCTCGACGAAGGTTTCGTCGAACGAAAAAAAGCTGAGCTAGGAAGACAGGCCATCCCCTATGACCTGAGCGACTGGCTCGTTGAGCATTTTGATGTTGAGGTACTCGCCAAACGCAACGAATCCCAGTTGGAGGAAAAGTTCATTGGACCGCTGCTTGCGCAGCTCGGCTGGATCACCGTCAATCAGCAGCACATCGTCGTGCAGGGAAAGCTCGCCAAGCCCGACTGGTGCCTCGTGCTCCAGCCCGGGCAGGACACTTCCCTCATAGCCAGCAAGGACCACGCGCTCATAACCGCAATCTGCGAATCCAAGGCCTGGGGGAAGACGCTCGACACCGGCAAGGCCGATCGCGCAAGAAACCCCCACCACCAGTTGCAGGACTATTTGAGCACCCTGCGGGTTAGGACTCGCGCAAAAATAAAGTGACTAAGTTTTCTTCTTTGCTGGGAGCACCGTGTAGTTCCAATCACCATGAAAGTTGTCCGGCTTGAGATTGAGTTGGGCCAACTC
>NZ_JBFUIU010000925.1:0-3283 GCF_056401695.1 Variovorax sp. P4_D9 | reverse complement strand
GCCGGTGATGGTCAGCAAGACGCAGATCATCGTCGACAACAAGGAAGAGAAGAAGGACAACTGATCCCGGGCGGCTCCTGCGGGAGCCTTCGCCCCGGCGATCGCGCGGCGCATGGAAGACCACGACCTGCTGCGCTATTCGCGCCACATCCTGCTGGAGGAATTCGGCATCGACGGCCAGGCGCGGGTGAGCGCCGGGCATGCCCTGGTGATCGGCGCCGGCGGGCTCGGTTCGCCCGCGCTTCTCTACCTCGCCGCGGCCGGCGTCGGGCACATCTCGCTGGTCGACGACGACGCCCTCGACCTCACCAACCTCCAGCGCCAGATCGCGCACACCACGGCCCGAGTGGGCATGCCGAAGGTCGAGTCGGCGGCCGAGGCGATGCGTGCGATCAACCCCGACATCCGGATCGAGACCCATCGCCTGCGCGCCGATGCCGCTTTGCTGGCCGAGCTCGTGGCGAGCGCCGACGTGGTGCTCGACTGCAGCGACAACTTCGCGACCCGCCATGCCGTGAACAACGCCTGCGTCGCCCATGCCAAGCCGCTGGTGGCCGGGGCCGCGATCCGCTTCGACGGCCAGCTCAGCGTCTACGACACCCGCGATGCCGCCTCGCCCTGCTACGCCTGCCTGTTCCCGCCGGATGCCGCCTTCGAGGAAACGCGCTGCGCCGTGCTGGGCGTCTTCGCGCCGGTGGTCGGTGCCATCGGCACGCTGCAGGCCAGCGAGGCCCTGAAACTGCTTGCCGGCATCGGTCCCTCGCTGGCCGGGCGCCTGCTGATGTTCGACGGCCGCCGCACGGCCTTCGACTCCCTGGGCGTGGCGCGCGATCCGGGCTGCACGGTGTGTGGGCACCGCCCGAAGCCCTAACTGCCCGGCGCCGAATGCTGCCTTGCCTTCGCGGCACCGGCGGCGGCGCCGCGCGAGGACGGCTTCTTTGCCTCGGCCAGCACGTCGGCGCAGTCGGCGTCCTTTCCCGGGCCTGTTTCGACGGTGGCGGCCAGCGCCAGCAAGGGGCTGATCGCGGCCAGCGCCAGCGCCGCCGCGCCGCGCGTCGCCAGCGGCGCGGCCTCCACGCCCGCCTTCGGTGACGCGAAGCTGCCGCGCACCCGCAACGGGCTGCGCAGCGCCAGGATGCTCATGTCCTTGGGCTGCGGCCTGACCACGATGTCCATGCGCTCGGTGGCCAGGTTGATGTTGCCGGCGGCGTTGAATACGGTGTCGCTGGTGTCGAAAACCAGGCTGCGGCCATTCATCACCCCCTTGTCGACATCGAAGGCCACCGCCGCGCAGCGCAGTTCCACGTTGCGGTCGCCCTCGAGCAGGAACTTGATGATCTCGCCGCCGTCGAGGCCCAGGTACTCGAGCAGCAGATTGCTGAACTGGCCCTTTCCGGTGATGACCGCGACATCGCCGGAGGAGCCGCCAAGCCAGCTCGCCACCGAATTGCCCCGGCCGGACAGGTTGATTCGTCCGTCGAGCCGGCCGAAACTGGTCTTCAGCGTCTCGACCTTCGGAATTAGCCTGTTGATCTGCATGGCCCGGATGTCGAGGGCGGCGCGGATTTCGGCCGGATCCTGGGTCGCGTCGATGCGAATCGCACCGGCGATCTTGCCGCTGGCCACCCCGAGGTTGAGCGGGTCCAGGGTCAGCACGCCGTTTTTCAGCTTCACCTGCACGCTCCCTTGGTCGAGTGGCAGCTCGCGCACGTTCTGGATCCGCTCCGCGGTGTAGCTGACATCGGCGTTCATCGCGCGCAGGCGCTCGAAGTCCAGCGGGGCGTCGGGCAGCACCTTGCGTGCGGGGTCGTTCTGCTTTGGCTTGTTGACTTGGGCAATCGTCGGCGGCGGCGCCACACCCTCGACCGCGCTGGCAGAGCGCGCGGTCGGCGGCAGGCCGATCAGCGGGCCGAGATCGTCCATGTCCATGACCCGCGAGCGCAGGGTGCCCGCCAGGAGAGGGACCTTCTGCGACTTGTCGAACTGCATGTCGCCAGCGATGTCGGACAGGCCGAGCCGGCCCTTCAGCCCCCGCACTTCCCACAGCGCAGCGTTCTTTCTCAGGTTGCCGCTCAGCGCATAGGGCGGCGTCTGCGGCAGGGCGATGCCCAGCGCCGGGTAGAGCCGGCCCAGGTCCGGGCCCCGCATCTCGAACCGGGCGTCGAGTCCGTCGAGGTCGGCCAGTTCGACCACCGTGCCATCGGCCTTCAGGCGGGTCTGCCCGGCCTTCAGATCGATCTCGATCGGAAACGGCGGCCGCCCTGCGGAAGTCAGCTGCAGCACATTGCCCGTGCGGCCGACCGCGGTCAGCGGCTGGGCGCGGTAGCGGCCCTTGACCTGGTAGCTGAGCGGCATTTCGCCACGGCTGCTGTCGAAGCTGAAATCGGCGTGCAGGTCCAATTCCAGCGGCGGGGCCAGGAAATCCACACTGCCGCCGTCGACCTCGATCAGCCCGATGGTCGGCGTGCCCGATTCGCCCTCACCCTTGCCGAAAGCCCAGGTCTTGCGGCCATCCGCCTCCATCTGCAGCCCGACCGAAGGCTGGCTCAACCGCAGACGCGGCAACACGACGCGCTGCGCCAGCAATTGCCAGAAGCTGATGTCGAACTCGGCCCGTTCGGCGCGGAGCAGGTAGGGATCCCGGGCCCAGGAGGGGTTCGCGAACGCGATACCGTCGAACTTGACCGTCGCCAGCCGCCAGCCCAGATCGACATCCAGGTGTCGCGTGACCTCGAACTGGCGACCGGTCTTTTCGCTGACATAGCGATTCAGCGGCTCGCGCAGCGTGTCCCAGGGAAAGAAGGCGAGCCCCAGGAAGCATGCCACGATCAGCCCAAGCACGAACGAAAGGAGCCACAACCAGAGCCGGCGGTGCGGAACAGCAGCAGCGGGCGCGTCGGGCATGGAGCGTCAATCGATTGGCGCGGCCATCCGCTCGGATGAGACAGCTTCGGCCTCGATGAGGCAAACGGCAGCGATCCCCACGACAGCAGCGCGCGTGGCCGCCTCGGCCAAGCGCAACTCGGCCACGGCGGGCTCGCCGCCAGCGATCGCAGCGCCTGCCGCGAGAGCGATGAGACCCATGGCGAAACTCCAGACAACGTTCATTGCTGCACCTCGAGGATTCGTGAAGGCCGCCGTGCGGCCATCGAGCCGAGTGTGCGCGGTCGCGGCCGTGGCCGGGTCGGCGGCCGGCCGGACTGGTTGTGGGGCGCAACCTACGGCCACTTTCCCCAGCCGCCGTAAGAACAAACCTACAGCCTGAAGCCCTTCAGGCCTTCAC
>NZ_JBFUIU010000924.1:0-3291 GCF_056401695.1 Variovorax sp. P4_D9 | reverse complement strand
CGACGATCATGGCAACGATAGCCCAGCGAAATGCAACGTCACTGGCGCTCTCATCCATCTCTGCATATTCAGGTTTCATGGTGATCCCCTTCTCACTGCGGGAGGGAAAACTCTTCTCCAGAGCCTTACGAGTGTCTGTCGGACGAGGACGCTGGGCCCTGTCGTTGAAAAGCCCGAGCGGAGCCACTGGGTTCTAGTGAGGCGCGCCTCCGCCGAGAAGGCCGCCTGCACCTGGCCCGCCACTTTTTGATCCGATGGAAAACGAAGACGAYGACCCCGTGGGCTGACCGCCCCCGCGCGACCCCTCCGCGAGTTCCGCATCGCTGCCGAAGCCTCAGGCGTGATCCGCCCGGGCGATCCCCTGGAGCAGAAGCTGATCGACTTCGCCCACCTGGTCGTCGAGCGCTGCGCGTGCATTGCCGAGCCCTTCGTCGACGATCACGACCACAGCGCAGCCGAGACGATCAGGGCCGAGTTGGGCGAGCACTAAGGCTGTAGTAGTCGATCGGCGATGCGCTCGCAGGTAGCACCAGCGATGACGAGTTGGCCAGCGTAGCGCGCGATTTCTCCCGCAGCCTGGTCAGCCCCTCCATACAGGTCGGCAAGCAGATCGAGGGGGTCGGCACCTTGCTGACCCGGGCCTCGACGGGCAACGCCGGGATCCGCGGTGGCGTATGGAGCAGGCGCTGCGCGATCGCGTGGACCAGCTCGAGGGCCAGATCCTGATGATCACCGGCGTGCGCCAGGGCGAGAGCGCGATCCGCGACCGCCGTATCGAGATGTCCTGCAGCAAGGATGGCGCCGAGTGTGGCCAGGGCTGGTATCAGCAGGTCCTGCCGAACGCCAAGGGCTTGCGCGGCCGGCTGGCCACCCTGGCGCCGCTGTTGCACTGGCGCGTCTGCCACGTGTGGGAGTGGCTCAAACACTGGGCGCCGCAGGAGGAGTTCGGCGACTGGAGCACGGCCATCATCGCGGACGCCTACGGCGGCGACGAGGCGGAGGAGATCAATGCGCGCACCGGGTGTATTGGCTGCCCATATTGGCTGCCCGCTGGCCGCAGAGGACACGGCGCTCGACACGATCTTGCTCATCCGCAGTGGACCTATCTGGCGCCGCTGAAGGGAATCAAGCCGCTGTGGCGTGAGCTGCGCGAGCCGAAGCATCGCATCAAGAAAGCCGGCCTCGAGCGGCTCAAGGACGGCAGCATCGCCAAGAACCCGCAGCGAATGGGCSCGCTGACCCTGGAGGCTCGGACGATGGGCCTCGAGCGGATCCTGGGCATCCAGGCCGCCTGCAATGAGGCTGCCGACCTGCAGCGCCGCCCGCGCATCAGCCTGATCAACGCCGAGGAGGAGGCTCGCATCCGCGCGCTGATCGCCGCCGGCACCTGGCCTGACGGCTGGGAAGGCGACGAACCGGCCGCCGACACCGTCATGCCCATCGTCTACCAGAACGGCGCAGTGCAGCCTCTTTTGTTCACTGCGGAGGAATCAGAATGACCTCAGTCCTCATCCCTCTCGTCCAACCATGCGAGAGCGGCCTTCATGCCAGCGTCTTCTGCTGCGTCCTCGCTGTCGAAAACCAGCCCCGTCGCGTGCGAGGAATCGAGATCGGCTTCGCCAGTGTGTTCGGTGACCGCGAAGGTGGCCGAGTACCGCCCGTCCACAAGCAGTTGCCCGTGACTGCGAAGCGTGAATTTGCCGACGTGCGACTGGTGAACCATCGATTTCAAGGCCTTCTCCTCGTTGTGGAGCCCGCAGTATGAAGGAACGCCCCATCCTCTTCTCTGGACTAAGAGATGTGGAAGGCAGGCATGGCCGATGGCCGTTGGTTCCTTCGCTGGTACGGTGTCGTCGAAGGACGGCCGGACCTATGCTCGAACAAACAGCGCGAGGTTCTGAGGCTCCTCCCATGAACCGCACTGCCGTCCTTAGCCCATGCGGGCGCTTCCGGTACCGCCTCGGCCGCGAGTGGGCGCAGGGCGCCAAGCCGCTGGTGTTCGTGATGCTCAACCCGTCGACGGCTGACGCCGACGTCGATGACGCCACGATCAGGCGTTGCATCCGCTTCGCGCAGGCGCACGACTTCGGCGGCATCGACCTGGTGAACCTGTTCGCGTACCGGGCGACGAAGCCCGAGGACCTGCGTCGCGCTGGCTACCTGGTCGGGCCCGAGAACGACCAGCACATCGTCGAGGCCGTGCGCGGCGCCGGCGCGGTGTGCCTGGCATGGGGGGCCAACGTCGCGGATCTGGAGCGACCGCAGATCGTCCTGCCGATGATCCGCGCGCAGGGCGTCGAGCCTCAGTGCCTGCGGATCACCCGCAGCGGTTACCCACAGCACCCGCTGATGCTGCCCTCCAGCTGCAGGCTGATGCCGTTCACGGCCGACGCGATCGGCTCGGCGATCCAAGGAGGTGCCTGATGGCCCGCGCCCTCCTCCTCTGCGCCCTGCTCACCAGCTGCGGCAGTAGCGGCGACTCTTACGCGCCCGCGATGGCGCCGCCCCACCCCCCATCAACAGCGCTTCGGCATGTCCATTGGCACCAATCCAATGAATCGCGTGTACGCTGAATCCAACGTCGCGAGCTCGTCCCTCCATTCGGAAGGATCGACTGCCTCGCCGCGCCGCACGCGCATGACCAGCGTGTTCCAAGCTTTCGCAAAGGCTTCAAATTCGCTCGCAGCCAGGAGAATTCGCTGCCATTCTTCGGTCATAGGCGGACCTCGGGCGGTGAAGTGGACGAGAGTTCCGGAGGCCTTCGCTTCCCTGAACTCTTTTCCTCCACGGAGATGATGGCGGCAACGGGACGTCAGTTACCGTTTGTCTTGTTCAGCGCATCGATGTCAAGGGAGTCGATCTCGGCGTTCAGCGCCACGCTAACGGCCTGGGCGATCGTGCCCTTATCCACGTTCGTCAGAACGCCGCCGGCCAGCTTATGGCGCTTGCCGCCAAACAGCAGGATCTCGCCACTCCAGGTTCCGCTCGTTCCCTTAAGGCTGTATTCGACCGAGTACGTCACGATCCTTTGGGTCCCGGACTGCACCCGAACGCCCCTGATCTTCAGCATGTCTGCCTACCCGCCCTTGCCTTTCGCCATGCACATCTGGGAATCGATCAACGGCGCAGGCAGCTGGGCCGCCAACCCCTGGGTCTAGGTCTGGTCTAGGTCATCGAGTTCAATGGGCTCGTGGCGCCGTGAACTCCTCAAGCTCCCAGCGCAGCCGATCGATCGTCGCCTGCAGCTGCCAGCGATGCTGCCATTCTTCAGGGGTGGGATATGGCCCGTGC
>NZ_JBFUIU010000923.1:0-3294 GCF_056401695.1 Variovorax sp. P4_D9 | reverse complement strand
CTTGGACAACAAGTCGGCCCGGGGCTGATAGACGCTTTAGTCAAGGTCACCATTTCTATCATTGCTTTTTGCTGTCATAGGACTGGCCTGACCTCGCTGCATGCGGCTGCCCTCTCTCTCCACGGCTCGGTTCCCGCCGCACGGCCTCCAACGGGCTCACAGCATTCGGACCGCCCCAGCGCGGGCCTCCTTTCGACGCGGCGAACTCATAGGGTYCACGCTTCAGGAGTGTCTGCGGCAGATGTAGGCCCTGTCAGTTCGCCACGGTCTACACTGACTGACGCGACGAATCGCTCGAGAAGAACTGTTGCGCAACCTGAGTACGCAGTTCGACGGCCAGCCCAAGCGGACTGTCCGCGAACTCTTCCCTGAAAGCGATCAGAGCGCCGCGGACAGTCTCCGACGAAAGAGCATGCAGGGAGGCGCCCAGTACCGCTTTAGGGGCCATGTTGTCGGTGGTCTGAACCCGCATCTATTCGGCGACGAGGGCGCGTTTCGTTTCGGAACGTTGGTGGGGGATTGATCATCGACAATTGCGCCTTTGCCCTGAGACTGGCCCATGTCCCGCAACACCCTGCAAATCTCTGCCGGCCAGGCCGGCCCGACGTTGACGCCGCAGCAGAAGCGATTCAACACGCTGATCCGACAGATCGAACAGGCACGCGAGACGTTGGCGGCGTGGCACGACAACATCGGCTTGTACCGTCAAGCTCATGCGCAGGTGCTGCTGCCGCTGGAGACCGAGCTGATGGCCGCACGCAGGCAATGGGTCTTCGCGCTGGATGAACTTCTCGGCCAACGCGGGTGGACCAAGGCGGAGCGCGACACGCTGAGCGAGTTGGTGCGCGACTCCGCGGGCGCACTGCTGCATGCGTGCGACGACGATGAAGAGTTGAAGGCGCTGTTCTCCAAGCACGCCGAGGTCGACTTCGACACCGAGCGGCAGCAGATGGTGCGGGCTATGAAGGACATGACGCAAGCCATGACCGGCCTGGACCTGGGCGACGACGAGGGAATCGATACGCATGCCGATCTGTTCGAGCGCATGCAGCAAGGGCTGCGGCAGAGAGCGGCGGCGGAGGAGGCCGAACGCGGCACCCAGGCCGCGCGCCGTCGCAAGAACGTCGCGCAGCAGCGGCGTGAAGCCGAAGCGCAACAGGCCACGCAGTCCGTGCGTGAGATCTTCCGCAAGCTCGCCAGCGCCTTGCACCCCGACCGCGAGACCGATACACGACAACGCGAAGTCAAGACCGTGCTGATGCAGAAGGTGAACCAGGCCTATGCGGCCAACGATCTGCTCACATTGCTGGAGCTGCAGTTGCAGATCGAGCAGATCGATGCAGGCCACATCGCGAATGCCAGCGTCCAGAGATTGAAGCACTACAACAAGGTGCTGAGCGAGCAACTGGAGGAACTGAGAGCTGAGGTCGAGCGCGTCGAGATGGGGTTCCGGATCGACTTCGGGCTGGAAGCTGGGTGGGGAATGAGCCCGCGCAAACTGGGCCAGTTGCTCGAGCAGAACGGCCGGCAGTTGCGTGCCGAGCTGAGCCAACAGCATCGCGACATGCGCATGCTGGTAGATCGGGCGGCGACCAAGCGCTGGCTCAAACGGCAGCGGCAACTGCTGCACGAGGACAATTTGGACTTCGAACTGTTTTGACCGATGCGGTAGTCGGTGCCAGCTGTCCGCGGCGAAACTCATGCTGCCGAGCGTCCAGCGTGCGACCGCTTCAGAGCGGCTCGCGCTGAGCGAGCACGGGCGCGTCACGCGCGCAATCCGGATACGCGCATCCACGAGCAAGCAAGCAAGAGCACGCCGACGCACGACCGTCATCAGAGGCGCGCAAGATGTTTCGAAGAAGCCCTTACCTGGACCGACTGCCCGGTGATCAACGGGGCGATGTCCCAACTGGTCCACCAAGGCCCACGTGAATCCCTACACAGGCAAGGCCGGCTCGAACTGAATTCGGTTGCGCGAAGGGACTGCGCGCCTAGGCCACTTACACTGCCCCGATGCGCGGATGTCCGCGCTGATCCTCGACCGTTTGAGCCTCTGGTGTTGAGGATGGAAGGCCGGACTGGTGCCAGCGATATCGACAACGCAGCGGAGCGTGCGGATGTTTGTCGCTGGTGAGTGCGACGGCACGCCAACAAGCGCCTCTTATACCAATTTGCGTTCAATAGATTAGATATGATGTCAGCCCACGAACCTCAAGGAGTCGTGGATGAAGACATTAATCGTGGGTGATAAGCCGACTGTTGAGCGCTTGGCGGAACGGCTCAAGCGAGCCGGCAGTCATGCGGAGTACCAGCGCATCCAGTGCGTGCTCATCCGGGCGACTCTGGGCAGCTCAGCTGCGCAGATCGCCGAGTTGTTGGGCTGGTCCACTGCGACGGTGCATGTCCTGCACTCGCGCTGGTCGAAGGAGGGAGATGCCATCTTCGATCTGCGCGGGCGTGGCGGCAGGCATCACCAGCACCTCAGCCCCGAGCAAGAGCAGCAACTTCTGGCGCCCTTCGTCAAGCGTGCCGAGGCGGGCGGGATGCTGACGGTGGCGGAGATCCAGCAGGCTTACCAGGACCAACTGGGCAAGCAGGTGGCCCCCTCTACGGTTTACCGACTTCTGGATCGCCATGGTTGGCGCAAGGTGGTGCCGCGCCCGCGGCACCCCAAGGCAGATGTGGCGGCGCAGGTCGCCTTTAAAAAAACTGCGCCGCACGGTACGCCAAGAGGTCGTGCGCCAGGCTGAACGCGGGCGCCAGGTGCGCYTGATGTTCCAGGACGAAGGCCGATTCGGCCTGCTGGGCAGCCCTCGGCGCTGCTGGGCACCTCACGGCACACGGCCGGTGGTCGGCGCGCGACTGGAACGCAAGTACATCTACGCCTTCAGCGCCGTCAGCCCGCACGACGGCGTGCTGGACAGCCTGGTGCTGCCCTGGGTCAGCGCCGAGACGATGTCGCTGTTCCTGAGCGAGGTGGCGCAGCGCCACGCTGCGGAATTCATCGTGATGGTCATGGACCAAGCGGGCTGGCACATCGCCGGTGATCTTGCCGTGCCGCAGAACATGCGATTGATCTTCCTGCCCCCGTACAGCCCGGAGCTCAACCCCGCTGAGCACCTGTGGGAGTCGTTGCGCGAGGACTGCTTCGCCAACCACGTCTTCGCCAATCTGGACGCCGTCGAAAGCGCCCTGACCCACGGGCTCGTCGCCCTCGAATCCAATCCAACGAAAACCCAGTCAATGACTGGGTTCGAATGGATAACTTCTATATCTTTGAACGCAATTTAGTAT
>NZ_JBFUIU010000922.1:0-3310 GCF_056401695.1 Variovorax sp. P4_D9 | reverse complement strand
TCGCCGGAACTAGACCAACCCGAGGGCGATGAGCTTCAGGTCGGGCGACGTGTAGGGGCGCTCGCAAACAATCTTCGCGGAGCCGGGCCCGAACAGGAACGTTGCCGCCATTCGCACCTTGAACGACCTACCGGTCGGCGGATAGGTCTTGTCGCGAACTTTGAACTTGCCTAAATGGGTGCCGATGAGGAAGAACTCCACGAGAACAGTGTTGCGCTCGTCGTCGGCGGCAATCGAAATGATTTCGTTGGTCTGGTCCGGGAAGGCCTGCCGCGAAGACTGGAAGTACGCCCGAACCTGCTCCTCGCCGTCGTAGACATTGCCGTTCCCGTACATCTCGTAGCGCGGATGCTCGAACGTGTTAATGACGCCGTCCCAATCTTGGGTGCACTCGAGCGCCATGTGGTCGCGCACCGTTTTCAGGCGCGCTTGTCGAAGTTCGTCTTTCGTCATGGGTATTTTCTCAGGGTCTGCGGAAACGTTTACGCAATTCTGCGCGTTGCACAGTTTCTGGAAACTGGGGTTTACCCTCATTGTCTCGACTCAATCGCGCGCCCCTGCATCCCTCCCTTGAATGAGCAAGTCTCTAGGGTTAACCCACCCTGTCTTGTTACTCAAGGGCATTACCATTGCGGAATCGTTTGCGCAAAGGAGAAAACCATGAAGCTTAAAGACAAGGTGGCCCTCGTGACCGGCGCCGGGACATTCAAGAAAGAATTCACAGGCGCCGACCACGTCGGAAACGGCACTGCGTGTGCGTTGACCTTCGCCCGCGAAGGCGCGCTGGTTGTTTGTACTGACCGCTCTTTGGAAGCAGCTGAGTTCGCGGCGCGGCTCATCCAGGACGAAGGCGGAAAGGCCATTGCAATGGCGATGGACGTCACGGACTCCAAGCAGGTCGACGCAGTGGTCGCCGAAGTAGTGTCAATGCATCAGCGCGTCGACGTGCTGCACAACAACGTCGGCATCGAGATTCTGGGTGAGCTCGTGGACGTAAAGGACGAGGACTGGGACAAGGTAATGGACATCAACTTGCGCGGTGCGATGGCCGCTGCAAGAGCCGTCATGCCAATCATGCGTGCACAAAAGTCCGGCTCCATCATTAACGTATCGTCAACCGCCAGTCTGAAGTGGAGCCCGATGCAGTTTCTTTCGTATAGCACTTCGAAAGCTGGATTGAACCACATGACCCGCGTCATCGCCAGGCAGTATGCACCCGACCAAGTCCGATGCAACTGCATCGTGCCTGGGATGATTCGGACGCCGCACGCGGATGCGCTTTACAAGACGTCGGATGAGGCTGCGGCAGGACACAAGTTCCGCGACTCGCGCTGTCCTATGGGTAGGCAGGGTACTCCATGGGAGATTGCAAAGGCAGCCCTGTTCCTGGCATCTGACGACTCGTCATACATCACCGGCATCCAACTCGTGGTGGACGGAGGCTCTAGCCTCTAGCCGAACTGCATCAGCAACTGGTGGACTTGCACTCGACGCGTCACACAGAGAGAGAGCCCTGGCGAGCGTCCGCTCCTGTACCGGACTTGGTTGACATTGAGAAGGTCCGCTCCCGGCCGACTGAAGCCCAGCGCCGTCCCCAATGAAGGATCGTATTCCGGGCGCGACGTGATCAACATTAACACCCGTGCATCCCGAAGCTGATCGACGCCTTGGCAAGCCATTCCTCAGTGGTGGGATCGACCCAGTGCGCGTTCTCGATCACGCGCAGTAAGTACGGGGGAAACTGCAGGACATGGCCAACACGATGGCCGTCAGCGTCTGCAGGATGCTCTGCTTTTGCTGCAGCGGCGATTCCCCCGTCTCAACCGCCCGCGAATAGTCGGGAAGGATCGTCAGCCTGAGCAGAGCGTCGAGCGACTCACGCGGGAGCGACACACCATGATCGTTCAGGTACCGCACGAGTCGCCTTTCGCGCTCGGATCCGGAGTGCGCCGCCGCGAGCGCAGCGCGAGAGGCGTGCGGCAGGGCACGTTGAGGGCACAACGTCACGGCGAGCCGACGCTGCCGGGCGGGCCGGCGATTGTGCCCAAAATTTCCGCCAGGCTGATCGGGTAGCGGAGCAACAATGGGCGATTCGGGCGAACGACGCGGCGCCCCGGACTTCTCGCTTGGAGATCCGGGAAACCGAACGCCATGGGCCGCACGCCTGTTCTCGATCAACAGCGTTAACCGTGGTCGTCGGCATTGTCGGATCGCTGCTCGGCGGATTGCCCGTGGCGCCGCTGCTGGGGGCCGCGACGGTCAACCAGAGCGACTTCAGCATCCGGGGTCTGTTGTCCGGCTATGCCGATCGTGGATCGCATTGCCTTCCAAGGCCATGAAACTTGCTCGTCACCGAGCAAGACGACCAGGTGATCGGGACGACAACCAGCCCAGAATCGACATGCGCGCGAATGTGCCAACGCGCACATCGCGACGGGCGCGCGTAAGCAAGAATGGTCCACGTTCCAGGAGAACACCATGCAGTGGCCTTCCATCGCCGTGATCACCCGGCACGCTCCCTTGCCTTCGGGCTACTGCTACGAGTTGCTCGACCGACGCCAGATCCCGACGTTGATTTCGGCGCTCGATGCCTGGTACCCAGGCATCGCAGTCGGCAACGCCAGCTGCCATCTGCGCGAGGACTTCTACCTGCAGAAGGTGTCCATGGAGGGCATGCCCGATCGGGACTTCATCGTGATCCTGATCAAGCACGGCGATCAGCTCGCTGGCGTGTTCTCGGCCGAGCGAGACGCGGACAGCGAGGTTCTGTATGGGCGCATCTGTGCCATTTCGCATCGGCATCGGGGCGCGCACCTGAGCAGGAGCGTTCCTTTGCTGGAGGAAGCGCTGGGGCGCGCGATGGGCCTGGGCATGGCCTACGGTCTTGCCACCCTGCACTATCCGCACATGCAGGCGAGCTTTGAACGCATGGGATGGCGGCTGGTCGGGATCACGCCAGGCTTCGACCGCGAGCTCGTGGCACCCGGCGTCGTCAAGCGCGTCTATGAGGCCGTCTACGCGAAGGTGCTGGTGGCGGAGGACGAACTGCTGCGGCCGCAAAGCCGGAGTTTGACACCGGCGGTCAGGGCGCTGTTCGGATTTCTCTACCCCGAGGCAACCGCACGCTGAAGGCCGTCTTTGAGTCGGCGGTGACTTCCAATCGAGACCAGGAGACCGTCCAGCGAAGATCGGCGTGCTGCGAAGGACCGCTCTCGCTGCTATACCTGCTATACCTGCTATACGGCAGTTGATGACCGGCGGGATCAGGCCCGGAGCACCACTCCGGCCCCCTGAGCAGCAGCCATTCGAT
>NZ_JBFUIU010000921.1:0-3315 GCF_056401695.1 Variovorax sp. P4_D9 | reverse complement strand
CTTTCTCATCTGGSCGCGCTGCATCACACGATGGGCGACGACCTGTCGGCCCTGCCATTCCTCCAGGAGGCGCTCGGAATCCTGCGCTCCTCACTAGGCGACGAGCACGAATTGGTCGCTCAGGGGACGGGCGCCCTGATCGAGCTTGGCATTGACCTCGCGCTCCGCTTCGAGCGAACCGCCCAGTTGATCGACATCGATGCGGCGATAGCCGCCTTGCGTTCGGCGGCCGACGCTGCGCCGGGATCCGACTCCAAGCGACCGGAGTACTTTGGCATGCTGGGCGCCTCTCTGAAGTCCCGATATCAGCAGACGCTGCAGCCAGACGACCTGGATGAAAGCATYGCGGCGTTCCAGCTCGGGATGGATGCGTTGCCGGGCGACTCCCCCAACCGACCGCGCTTTCTTTCCGAGCTCGGAGGATTGTTTGCGCTTCGGTACGAGCAAAGCGGGCGGCCTGTCGATCTGGATGATGCCGCTACAGCCCTCCAAGCTGGTGTAGATGGGACACCAGTTGACTCACCTGCCCGACCTGCCTGCCTCGGTCTCTTCGGACGGGTTCTGTCACGCCGCTATCAGACTGCCGGGCGCTCGTTCGATTTGGATGTGGCCCTTGTGGCGCTCCGAGCTGCAGTCGATGGTCTACCCGCTGGCTCGCCCAAGCGCGCAGACTACAACAGCTCCCTGGGGATTGCACAGGTTGCCCGCTATCGGCGGACCGGGCGGCTTGCCGATCTGGATGCAGCGATCATCTGCGAGCAAGAGGCAGTGGACAGCACGCCGCCCGACTCCCCTGACCGGCCGGGCTACCTGAGCAACCTCGGGGTATGTCTACTCACCGTCTACGAACGGACCGGGCGGCTGAATGACCTGGATTCGGCGATGACGGCCTTCCAGACATCAGTGGATGTCGCCTCGGCGGGCCACATTGCCCGGCCGTACTGCCTTATGAATTTAGGAGTCGGACTCTATGAACGGTATGCGCGCCTGGGTCGGCTGGACGATCTGGATGCGGTTGTCTCGTCCTACAGGGCGGCACTGGACTGTTCCATGCCGGACTCACCCGATCGGCCGCAGTTCCTCAGCCTTTTGGGAACAGGCTTGGCCGATCGATACGAATGGACCGGGATGGCCGCCGACTTGGACGCGGCGATTGTTGCCCTTCAGGAGGCGGTGGACCGTGTACCGGCTGGCCACACATACCGGCCCACCTACATCAACAACCTGGGGAAGGCCCTGAGCGACAGGTATAAGCGGACCGGGCACCTTGCGGATCTGGATGCATCGCTCGCAGCCTACCGGGAGGCAGTGGATGACGAGCCGGCCGCCTCCCCGCACCGGCGTCGCTACGTCGCGAACCTTGGTGCTGGCCTGGAGGCTCGCTGCGAGCGGACCGGGCAGCTTGCTGATCTTGATGCGGCGATTGCAGCCTATCGGGAAGCGGTGGCAGGTGCGCCGACAGACTCCCCCGATGGGCCACGCTACCTCCTCAATCTGGGCGACGGGCTGCGACGCCGCTACCAGATCACCCGGACCCTGGCCGACCTGGAGGGTGGAATCGCCGCCTTCGAGCAGACGTGTCAGCTGGGACTCGTCCTTGCTCCCGCAGCGGCGCTGAGGGGCGCGAGAGCATGGGCCGGCTGGGCTGCCATCCGCCACAGGTGGTCCGAAGCCGTTCAGGCCTGCGACGCGGGGCTCCAGGCCATCGAGCAGCTCTACGAGATCCAGCTTCTCCCTGGCGCAAAAGAGACCTGGTTGCGTGAGTCCCAAGATCTCGGCGCTCACGCGGCATGGGCCTGGGCGCGCACCGGAGAGCCAGCCAAGGCCGTGGTGGCGCTGGAGCGAAGCCGGGCCCGATTGCTCAGTGAGGCTCTGATCCGCGACCGAACCGACCTCGCGCGAGTTCAATTGCTCGATCCACAAGCGCACGCCGACTTTGAGCGAGCTGTCGGACAGTTGCGCCAACAGGAGGTTCGCGAGCGTGCCGATCGTATGGCACCGGCAGGAAGATCGAGTCAGTCGTCGGCGGGGATGTGCCAACCACAGGTTCGCCAGGCGCGCGCCGACTTGGACGCGGCAATCAGACGCATCCAACAAGTACCTGGATTCAGCGGCTTCCTGAAGGCGCCGGATTGGGGAATTTTGGCGGGGGCGGTGACGCCCGCACGTCCGCTCGTCTATCTGGTGACGACCCCGACCGGAAGCGTCGCCCTGCTTGTCCATCGTCCCGCCGATGTTCCGGCCGATGACGCCACCGTGATCGTCGCCGAGACAATCTGGGCAGAGGAGTTCACCACCACTGACCTGCATAGCCTGTTAGTCAGTCGGGACGATCTGGGGAACGTGGTCGGCGGCTACCTGCCTGGGCAGTTAGATCAACCAGCCTGGCTGGAGACAGCACTGACGGCGCTCTTGCCTCGGCTCGGCGCCGCGCTGGTCGGGCCTGTCGCAGCACGCCTGCGAGCTCTGCACGTTGCGTCGGTCATCCTGGTGCCCACAGGCTTGCTGAGCCTGCTACCGTTGCACGCAGCCACGTACCATGTGGAAGAACGGCAGGTCTGCCTTCTTGACGAGGTCGACGTCGCCTATGCACCGAGTGCGCGGGTGCTCGCCGCGGCCCGGTTGGGTGTTACAGCTCGCGAGGCCCAGCCCGCGGTGCTGGTGGGGGTGGGGAACCCGCTTCCCCATCCTCAGCCTCTGTCGTTCGCCCGCGCCGAACTGGCCGAGGTGGCTTCCTTCTTCTCGATGAACGCCAGCAATCCGCTGTATGAGACTGCCGCAACCAAGGCCAGACTGCTGGAATTGCTGCCGGGCGCGACCCACGTCCATCTGGCCTGCCACGGGAGCTTCGAGGCCGATTCACCGCTGAATTCGCGACTGGAGCTGGCTCCTCCACCGGGGGTGGCGGCAGGTGACGAGCAGGGCAATTTGCGACTGGGGGAACTTCTGGGGCAGGCCTGGTTCGAGACGAGCCGTTTGGTCGTGCTGTCGGCTTGCCAGACGGCGATCACGGACTACCAGCAGCTGCCGGATGAGRCCATCGGTCTGCCGGGGGGGCTCCTGCAGGCGGGAGTGCCGGGTGTGGTAGGAACTCTGTGGGCGGTGAACGATCTGTCAATGACGCTGGTGATGGCGAAGTTCTACGAGCTTCACCGGCGGGGTGATGGGACGACAGGCCCGATGGCACCGATGCACGCGTTGCGGCAGGCGCAGCTGTGGCTGCGCGAGGTAACGGCAGGCGAGTTGGCCGCGTACTTCGAGGAGCGCAGGCAGCTCGCGGAAGCATCGCCGGGGACGACCGGGACGGGAATGAGG
>NZ_JBFUIU010000920.1:0-3326 GCF_056401695.1 Variovorax sp. P4_D9 | reverse complement strand
ACCTCAGCCTTTACCGACTTGGCCCTCAGTGGCCGCGTCCTCGACAGAGTCGACAACCCCTGCCGCAACGCAACTGCCATCGAACCCGCCAACCGAGGTGCCGGTGGCTCCCGACGCGTCGGCGGTCGAAAAGGCGCCGATGCCCGGTCGCAATGTAGTCGTTGCCAAGGAGCCGGCCTCCATGAAGGTCTCTCCCCGGAAGGCCAAAGTTGGCGCCAAGGCCGCTGCGCCCGTTGCGTCACTGGGCTCGGAAGCCAATTCGTTGATGCGGCCATCTGACGCCAAGGCCTTATGAAAAAAGCAGATGCCTGCTTTGGAGCAGCCCGAACTTCTGCTCTGGGCCCAGAGCCAACGTTCGCATTGCTCCAACGCAGGGCCTGCCAGTCCGCAATGCCCTGGCGTGAGGTGGCCTCGTCCACCTGACTTCGAAGCCGCAGCGAATCGACAGGCTTTCTCTCAGTCACACACGAAGCCAAGATGCACGCCTAGCCACTTTCGGCTCGGCAAACACAAGTAGCTACCCTCTTATGAGGCCGTTCTGGCGAGCAAAGTGGAGGGCCTGCGTTCGGCTTTTGACCCCAAGCTTTCGAAAGAGGCGCCAAAGGTGGACCTTGACGGTGTGCTCGCTGATTTCCAGCCCTGCAGCAATCTCGCGATTTGAGAGCCCGCCCTCAAGCATCGCAATGAGTTGAACCTGTCGCTTCGAAAGTTTGGTCTCAGATTCCTCGTCTGCGTCCGTAGCCGCGACTAGCTCGGAGTTCGCGTCAGCCTGCATGAGGCCTCGTAGCGCCGCGGCGAGCTCCGTCGAGCCGAGTGCCTTCTCGATGTAGATATCAGCGCCCGCCTCGATGCATGATTCCTCGAAGTCGCTCGCCGGAGATGCGGAGTAGACCGCGAGCGGAACCTTGGGGAAATTCGCTCGCACGAGCTTCACGCCCTCCGTCCCCTTCGCATCCGGAAGCTGGAGGTCAAGGCAAACCATGTCAGCAGGGCCGTCCTTTGCAACCGCTGGTGCAAGCTGGGCGACACGGTCGAGTTCAACCACTTTGGCTCCAGGGCGCAACCTACGCAAGACCATCGATATCGCGTCTCGCATCATCGGATGGTCGTCGACCACAAATATGTTCATTCGTTCATCCGATGAGAAGAGGAGGAGGAAAAGGCCGTTGATGCTTTAGGAGTACAGCAGGCTATCCTGCGCGGTCACCGTCCGTGAGCAGTGGGATGATGGCCCTTGAACGATACACGACGAAAGCTCGAATACTTAAATTCAGCGCTCGAACCCACCCGGCCGCGACCGGCTACAGTCAGCCAGATGCAGGCCGTCGAGCGTCTCCCACAGTTGAGCTACGTTAAACCCTTCGCCCTCGCACTATTGAGACATCGCTATGAAGCTGGCCCTCTTCACACGACAACCCGAGAACCGAGTCTGCGCGCGTTGGCGTAAAAGATGTCGTAGCGCGGCGCGTTGCCCCACGTGTCATATGGGGGTGCGCTTCGGGTGACAGCCACGACGTCCGCCTCCCATGCAATGCTGTAGTTTCCGTCCGAGCCTTGCAAGTCCTTGAAGGCAATGACGATTTGCCTGACGGCCTGCTGCCGCTCCTGTGCGAAGGGTTGGCAACGGCGACCGTGATGCCCGTGCGCTATTGAGCTAACAGCGCCGCTCGACCGGCAACAATCGGCCATCAGAGGAACTTCGCGAAGGCGGGCTTATTGGCGGGTGAATACGCGCGCGATGTCCCAACAACTCCTGGAAGCTCTCGCTGACGCCTCTACGCCTGAGACGGGGGTTGCGAAAGACAATGGCCACCGTGTTGTGGCGTAGCGCTGGCTTCTGTCGACGAATACTTCCGACAGAGAAGCGGGGGCGAGACAATCGCGGCTTCGCTAACTTAAGGAGCTCTCATGTTGAGATCCGACGACGCCGGCAAACTCGTGCTTCGCCTTGGCCTTGGCCTCATCATCCTCGTGCATGGAATCAGCAAGCTGAGCGGAGGCGTCGGCTTCATCTCCGGCCTGCTCACATCGCACGGACTACCGCCCGCGCTTGCCTATTTGGTCTACGTCGGCGAGATCGTGGCGCCGCTGTTGCTCATCGTTGGCCTCTATTCGCGACCGGCGGCCTGGATCATCGTGATCAACATGATCGCGGCGATTGGCCTAGTTCGTTATAAGGACATGTTCGTGATCAGTAAGACCGGGGGCTGGGGGATGGAACTGGAGGGCCTGCTCCTGATCTCGGCGGTAGCACTGGCGTTGCTCGGCGCCGGCCGCTTCAGCCTGGGCGGGAGTGTCAACAAGCTCAACTGAGCGGATGCGCGACGGTGTTCGCAGTATCGAGGGCTTGGTCGACGTCAGACCGCTCGATCGGTTTCGGGTGAGCATCGTGAAGTTCTCATTCAACTCCCCCGTTTGATGCGGCGCTTGTCGGCGTTGGAGAACTGCCGACGTCGTGATGCTGTACAAGCTGATCAGCAAGGGCGCCCGCACGCCTGAACTGAAGGCCCTCGGGGATGACTTGCAGGTGCACGAGCCCGCGATTCGGGACTGGTTTCAGTCCGAGTTGGACGGCAAGTCCAACGGCGGCGAGCCGATTTTCGCGTACCTCGAACGCCATGGGATCACGAGAGATGAGGCTGTTATCCCACGGAAACGCAGGGAAGACATGGGCGGGGACAAGCAGCAACTCGTTCTCGCGTTCTTCGCCGACGAGGCGGCCGCCGACCAGGCCGCCGAGGCGCTGAAGAACTGGGACAAGGCCACCGAGTACATGAAGCTCGACGCGATCGGCGTGCTCGCCAAGGACCAGGACGGCAAGGTCAAGCAGCACAAGCTCGGGAAGCGGGCCGGGAAGAAAGGCATGGGGATCGGCATCGCCCTGGGCCTGATCGCGGCGATACCCACGGGCGGCCTCTCCCTGGCGGGAGGCGTGCTCGCCGGCGCTGTCGGAGGTGGGGTCATCGACCAGTTCCTCCACAAGGGCCCCAAGATGACTGACGAAGAGGTGGCGCGCATCGGCAGCGAGCTCGACGCAGGCCGCGCGGCGGTCGGTGTCCTCACCTGGGACTTCGAGACCGAGGCCGTGGCACAAGAACTCAGGGACCTGGGCGGTACTCCCCAGGCCCATGAAGTGGCCAAGGTGACGCCTGCGCACTAGTACAACATCCCGTAAATAGCTTTATGTAATAGGCTCGAAGTAGGGGCCGAGTAAAGAGACGACCAGATCGGCCACCGTGGCGAGGTCCCCGGTGCCGGGCAAGGGCTCCCATCGGCCGGTGTGGCTGCGGAATGCGGCTGAGTAGGAGTTGCGCGCGAGCTCGGTG
>NZ_JBFUIU010000919.1:0-3331 GCF_056401695.1 Variovorax sp. P4_D9 | reverse complement strand
GCGCAGCGATGCGCATCCCGCTTGAGAGATCGAGTCGAATTCGACGTTTCCCATGGCGCTGCCGACGATGTTGGAGCAAGCCATGGCAGTTCGCAAGCGCGATGACGAGGTATTTCCCAATGCGGCCGGGATCGATGTCGGCGCCTCCAGCCACTGGGTGGCGGTGCCACCGCACTTGGCCGAGGAATCGGTGCGCGAGTTCGGCGCGATGACCGATGACCTGAACGCGCTGGCCGAATGGGCGTGCGGCGTCGACACGGTGGCACTGGAGTCCACCGGGGGTTGGCGATCTACGCCGCGACCCGGCGGTGACCGAAGTCAGCGAGGTCAGTGGGAGCAGCGAGTTCAAGGTCCGCTACTGCACGGACCCGCCGGCCACGCTGCGCGGGTGGCGACGCACACGCGCACCAGTTCCAGGAGTTCGATGCTGGCGAACGACATCCTGCTGCGCCGAGACTGGCGCATGAGCGACGACTGGGTTCACATTCTGGTCGAGCCGACCGTGAATCGCACCATTCAACGTGGCGGTGGCTCGGTTGCTGCCTCTTCGGAATCTGGCGGCGCGGCCGCCTCTGCCAGCACAGAGCGCGTTTCCGCTTCGATCGCATCAAACACCTCTGCAGGAAGGTCCGCGGCGAAACGCTTGCGCTTGTTGATCGAGATTGTCCCTTCGCCATCCATCGCGATCGAGATCAGGGTGGCGAGCAGCGAGCCACGAACGTCGTAGCGTTCGTCGATCGCGCGCCGAATCGCATCGAAGTGCGCCAGATACTGCGTCTCTTGGCGAAGTTCAACATCGAGCGCCTGCTCGGCCATCGCAAACCCAAACTCCACAGCCGGCGTGGCGTCCCAGTAGCGATAGATCGTGTCATCCGCCTTGAAGTCGAAGTAGAACTGGCCCTCGCCGGCCGAGGTGACTTGGACCAGTTCGCGAGCGGGAACTGAGAACGCCTGGAGCGTCTCCAGGTACTGCCGCTCATTGCGCTTCATTGCGACCGACACCGGCAGGAGCACGCCCTTTTCAAGCTGGCCAGACGTGCACAGCGCCTTGTGGAAGAGGAAGCGCGACAGGCGGCCGTTGCCATCCATGAAGGGGTGGATGTAGACGAAACCAAACGACGAGATGCTCGCGGCCACGATCGGGTCAATCTGCTTCGGCGCAGTGTTCGCAAACGCCATCCACTCATCCATGAGCCGGGGAACGGCGTCAGGTGGCGGAGGAACGTACGAGACGCTTGAAGCCCCTCCCCTGTTCCCGCCGTTGCGCAACCAGTTCTGCTCGTTGCGAAACTGGACAGCCTTCTCGAAGACGCCACTGACAGTAGAAGACTGAAGCTCGACCAGGTATTCCTCGGAGAGCGGCCGCCCTTCATGGGCCTGCTTCAGCAGCGCGATGAACTTGCGGGCCTTGTCTTCTGACGGCGCTTCGCGCTCGATTGCGTAGCTGTCCTCGGTTTCGTGCAGGTATGCCCACGAAAGCGCTCGATCCATCATCTCCTTTCCCAGGCTGTTGATGAACGCTTTGGTGCGGCCCAGGATGTCCGACCTGATTCCTGCTTCGACGGCGGGTGACCGCTCAACCGTGACGCAGTACATCGGCGAACCGAGGCCGTTGAAGTTCAGGCGCCATCTGCTGTTGCGATTGTCGGGCCCGGTCACGTATCGTTTAGGGTCGAAAAGATCGACGTAGCCCCCGGCGATGTCAGGCTTGCCCTCGAGTACGGCCCCGGTGTGCCACTCCCACAGGTAGCAGGCCGCCCGGATGTATTGGCCATTTGGAGAATCCTTGAGCTCCTTCAACATCCGTTCGGCCGAGATCTTCGGCAGGGCCTGCGCGAGGATCTGCATGTTGACGCCCTCGTGCTTCAGCGCAAACAACAAATGGGTGAGGGGGTCCTCGGTCTGCGGTACCACGTGTGCCGGCACCGCCAAGTGGCCTTCGATAGCTTCGATGCGAGTTACCGGCCGAACGATGGCAGGCCGCGCCGGAGGCACGGCAGCGAGATTCAAAGACGTTCGAACGAGTTCATATCCGGCATTTGCCATGTTTTCTTTCAGTTCCCTCTGATTTTTCTCATTTCCCTGCTCCCAGGCTCGATTTTTTTCAGTTTGCCAATTTGCCCGGGTGAAATAGGTTGCAGGGACGGGGCCGGGAAGACTCAGATTTTTTTCATTCCCGTCAATTTATCTTCATTTTCTCGACGCCAGCCCAATTTTTTTTCAGTCTCACGCCCCGGCCAACCTAGCAGGATAGACCTCTGGTTTGTCGCTAGGCGATTCTCCCTCTGCATAAGACGCCATATTTGGCGTATTGTTGGGCCATGCCCGTACTCTCTATCAAGGCCGAGACCGCCGTCATAGCCCTCTCCGAGACGCTGCGCGCCCTGCGCCTGCGGCACGGCGAGTCGCAGGCCTTGGCGGCTCAACGGATCGGTGTGGGCCTGCGGACCTACCAGCGAATGGAGTCCGCGGCGCCGGCGATCGGCCAGGTCGGCATTCCCGCCGGCGGCGTGGCCATCGGCGACTTCGTCATGGCGCTAGAGGTCTACGGGGTAGACGTGGTCGGCGCGCTCACTCAACTCCAAAAGAACGCGCCAGTCGCAGTCGGAACGCGCAGGGAGCGCGGCCGCACGCCTAAGGCCCTCTCCGCTCCCCCCTCTCCCACTCCGATCCTTCCCACCTGACGCAGCCAGGCGCAATTCCACCCCCTCCGCAGACGCCAAGTCCGTCCCGGCCCGCCTGTTCGTGCATATCGACCGGCCGGACGGCGTGCACCCGGTAGGCGAGATGCGCTTCGACTCTTCTGTCCTGGGCGGCTTCTCGGCCAAGTTCCGCTACACGGCGGAGTGGCTCGCAGACGAGGCGCGCCGCTTCCCCCTGGATCCGATCAAAACCTGCCACTGACCGCCTCGCCGCAGTGGGTCGAGACCGACAGCAAGTTCGTCAACCTGGGCGTGCTGTTCGACGCCGGGCCCGACATGTGGGGCCGCCAGGTCATGCGGCACAAGACCGGCATCGCGAACCCCGCCGAATCGTCCCTGCTACTCATGGGCCGCGGCAACGGCGTGGGCGCCCTCCTCTTTTCGACCAGGCCGGATCTGAAACGCTCCGACCTGCCCGGTTCGACACGCTGCCGCTGATCGAGGACGACCTCTATCGCGTGCATCAGGCCGCGCACAACGTGTTCGCGACCACACCCATGCCCGAAGAGCTCCAGGCCTCCTGGCCGGCTCGTGGTCGATCGGCGGCGCGCGCGCCAAGGCGGTCATGCGCGACCGGGACGGCGGGATCTGGATCTGCAAGTTCAGCGAGCCGGGTAGCACCATCGACC
>NZ_JBFUIU010000918.1:0-3331 GCF_056401695.1 Variovorax sp. P4_D9 | reverse complement strand
GGTCGGAACTGCACAAGCGCCTGGACGTGCCCGGCATGCCCCCCATCAACGAGGGCCGGATCACCCAGAAGGGTGTGACGGCGATGCGCAGCTTCCAGTCGGAACCGATGCAGCATGGCCGCCTGTTCCTGGCCGGCGACTCGGCGCACATCGTGCCGCCCACGGGGGCCAAGGGGCTGAACTCGGCGATGGCGGATGTCAAGGTGCTTGGGCGGGCGCTGACGGCCTACTACAAGCGCTCGGACGAAGGCCGTCTCGCGCACTATTCGCAGACCTGCCTGAAGCGCATGTGGATGGTGCAGCGCTTTGCAGCCGGACTGTGCACCATGGTTCATCAGTTCTCCGGCGACAGCGGTTTCACGCGGCGCCTGAAACGCGCGGACCTCGCCACCATGACCGGCACGGCTGCCGGACGCCTTCAGTTCTCCGAGAACTTCACCGGCCTGCCCGTCGAGGCCTGAACACAATCCCATCATGCAGAAACCAGTGCTTCAATCCACCCGCCGCCATGCCATTGCTGCGCTGTCTTCCGTCGCGATGCTTGCCTTCGCCGCTCCCGCCGCGATGGCGCAGTCGGCCGCCGCCTGGCCGAGCAAGCCGATCCGCCTGATCGTCAACTTTCCTCCCGGAAGCTCGCCCGACGTCGTGGGGCGGGCGATCGCTGTCCCGCTGTACGAGGCGCTCGGACAACCGGTCGTGGTGGAAAACCGGGTCGGCGCCAACGGCAATATCGGTGCGGACGCGGTCGCCAAGGCGCCCCCCGACGGCTATACCGTGCTCATGTCGGCAGGAAGCACCGTGGCGATCAATCCCTACATCTACGACAAGCTGTCCTTTGCGCCATCGAAGGACCTGGTGCCGGTGGCGGGTGCCTCGCGGATGGTACTGTTTCTGGTCGTCCGGCCCGAGATCCCCGTCAAGAACGTCGCGGAGTTCATCGCCTATGCCAAGGCCAACCCGGGCAAGCTCTCGTATGGGTCGGCGGGCAGCGGCAGCGGCCCGCATCTCGCGGCCGAGATGATGAACAGCCAAGCCGGCATCTCCACGGTCCACGTGCCCTACAAGGGCGCTGCGCCGGCCTTGCAGGATCTTCTCGGCGGTCAGATCGACTACTACTTCGATCCCGGCATCGCCATCAACCAGGTGCGTGCGGGCAAGCTGCGCATGATCGCCGTGGCGGGCATGAAGCGCTCGGCCCTGTTCCCCGATGTGCCCACGCTCGACGAGGCCGGACTCAAGGGCCTGGATGCCGGCACCACGCATGGGTTCTATGTGCCGGTGGGCACGCCGCCAGAATTCGTCAGCCGCCTGAACCGGGAGATCGACAAGGCGCTCACGACCCCGGCCGTGCGTGCGGTGATCGACAGCCTCGGTGCCGTGCCCACGCCAATCACACCGGCGGAGTTCCGCACCGTGCTGAGCGACGACAGCAAACGTTACGCTGCGATCATCAAGGCCCGCCACATCAAGGCGGACTAACCATGAGCAGCACCCCGATCCAGATCATTTCCTCCATGGCGACGCGTCAGTTGCTGAACGACCTTGCCGACGCGTGGCGTCAGCGAACGCGCAACGACGTGTCTGTCGAATTGGTCGGCGGGGTCGATGCGGCCCGGCGCGTCGACTCCGGCGAAGCCTTCGACATCGTGGTGCTTGCGTCGGAGGCGATCGGCAAGCTCGAAGCGAGTGGTCGGCTGATGGAGGGCAGCGTCATTGCTATTGCTCGGTCAGGTGTGGCAGTCGCCGTGCCCACAGGCAGCCCTGCACCGGACATCGCGACCGAAGAGGCTTTGTTGCGCGCAGTGCGTGCCGCACCGACGATCGGCTATTCGACCGGACCGAGCGGCGTGGCGCTCATCGCGCTGTTTGCCCGGTGGGGCATCGGGGACGAGTTGGAGGAGCGCCTGGTGCAGGCCCCGGCCGGCGTCCCGGTCGGCGAACTCGTTGCCAGCGGCAAGGTGGCGCTCGGCTTCCAGCAACTCAGCGAACTGATGCACCTCGAAGGTATCGCGGTTGTCGGGCCCCTGCCCGATGCCGTCCAGATCACCACCACGTTCTCGGCCGCGATAGTTGCCACGTCACAGCGCCGTGACGCCGTCAAACCTTTCCTGAACTTCCTGACTTCCGGCGAGGCCTGGGAAGTCATTCGACGCCACGGCATGGTGCCGCCTGAACAGACCGATCGGACAAGGTAGACCGATGAGAGACTTCATCAAGACGCCTGGCTGGCTCGACTGGTACGCCGGTCCTTGCAGGCCCAGGTTCGAGCTTCCCCCTGTGAGCGTGGACGCTCATTGCCATGTCTTCGGGCCGGGCGCAGAGTTTCCCTACGCGCCGGAGCGCAAGTACACGCCCTGCGATGCGTCGAAGCAGCAGCTCTTTGCGCTGCGCGATCACCTCGGCTTCGATCGCAATGTCATCGTCCAGGCCACATGCCACGGTGCCGACAATCGGGCACTGGTCGATGCGCTGCGCGCCTCGAATGATCGTCCAGGGGCGTTGCCACCGTCCGGCGCAGCATCACCGACGCCGAACTCGATGAGCTCCACACCGCCGGCGTTCGCGGCGTCAGGTTCAACTTCGTCAAGCGTCTGGTGGACTTCACACCAAAAGACGAGCTGATGGAGATCGCCACCCGGATCCACCGCCTCGGCTGGCACGTGGTGATCTATTTCTTTACCCGCGCCACGTCCCTTCAGTAGCTTGACTGGCCCTTGGACTTGATCTCGCCGGCCTTGTTGGCCTTTGCGGTTTCCGCCCGGCGCGCCTTGCGGGCCGCGTCGCGGTCTGCCTTCGACACCTTGGCCTTGGCGTCGGGGATCGGATCGCCTTCGCCGGGCTGGAACTCCTTCGCGGCCTCGGCGCCTTCATTCCTTCGCTCGGTGCGGCCGACGCCGCGCTGTTCGGGCGTGGCTTTCGGCTTTGCGGCCGGGATCGGCTCGCCTTCGCCCATCTGTGGGCCGCGGGAGGCTGCCGCGCCTTCCTTCTTCCGTTCGGCGCGCGCGGCGGCCTTGTCTTCGGGGCTCACGGGTGTCTGGGCATATGCATCGAGCGCCAGCATCTGCGCGGCGGCCATCGCCACTGCTAACGCCAGGATCTTCGGATTCATTACAAACTCCTCAAAAGCGGCTACGGATCACGATGATCCACCTTCGCGCCGGAGAGCTAGGCGAAGGGGCATCTTTCTGCGAAGGCCTCAGCCTATCGGGCGAGGCCAAAACCGCCGAAATCGGCCACGCCTACCGCAGGACAGCGTCCTCTCCGAGCGCGCCCCGGTCCGCGGTGGACCCGCCGCCGACGTCGCGCATGTGCCATCCCGCGCGCGGGCATC
>NZ_JBFUIU010000917.1:0-3332 GCF_056401695.1 Variovorax sp. P4_D9 | reverse complement strand
GTCTTGGCCAGGCCGGTCTCGACCATGCTGATCAGGTCGCGGTAGTGCTCGGGGATGAAGGTGGTCACGATCTGGAAGGTGTCGAGCGCGAAGCCGTTGCTCGCGGTATGCACCTTGGCATCTAGGATGCTGAAGGACGAGTGGTCGAAATAGCCGCAGATGCGCACGAACAGGTCGGGCTGGTCGGGCGTGTAGACCACCACCTGCAGCCCTTCGCCGACCGGCGACAGGCGGGCCCGCACGATCGGCTGCGTGTGTGGATCGATCGGCACGCCCGCATGCGGCACGTGGCGTGACAGCTGCTTGGCGTGCCAGGCGATCTCCGAAGCGTCGTGGCGCATGAAGTAGCCGACGTCGAGCGTCTGCCACAGCGACTTGTGGGCCTCGAAGGGCTCGGCATGCAGCGCCAGCAGGACCAGCGCCTCGCGCTTGCGGGCCTCGATCTCGGCGCCCGGGTCGGGCATGCGGCCGCCGAGCACGCGCGAACTCAGCCGGTACAGGTCCTCGAGCAGCTTGCCTTTCCAGGCGTTCCAGACCCGTGGCGAGGTGCCGCGGATGTCGGCGATGGTCAGTAGGTACAGGGCCGTGAGATAGCGCTCGTTGCCGACGCGCCGGGCGAAGGCGCTGATCACCTCGGGGTCGCTGAGGTCCTGCTTCTGCGCCACCTGGCTCATCACCAGGTGCTCGGCGACCAGGAACTCGATCAGCTTGGCGTCTTCGCGCGCGATCTCGTGCTGGCGGCAGAAGCGACGCACGTCGCGCGCGCCGAGGGTCGAATGGTCGCCGCCGCGGCCCTTGGCGATGTCGTGGAACAGCGCCGCGATGTAGAGGATCCAGGGCTTGTCCCAGCCCGCCGCGAGCTGCGAGCAGAACGGGTATTCATGCGCGTGCTCGGCGATGAAGAAGCGGCGCACGTTGCGCAGCACCATCAGAATGTGCTGGTCGACCGTGTAAACATGGAACAGGTCGTGCTGCATCTGGCCGACGATGCTGCGGAAGACGCGCAGGTAGCGCCCCAGCACCGAGGTCTGGTTCATCAGCCGCAKCGCATGCGTGATGCCGCGCGGCTCCAGCAGCATGCGCATGAAGGTCATGTGGTTCGCGCGGTCGTTGCGGAACTTGCTGTCCATGACATGGCGCGCGTTGTAGAGCGCGCGCAACGTGCGCGCCGACAGGCCGTTGACGCCGATGGTCTTCTGGTAGAGCAGGAAGGTCTCGAGGATCGCGTGCGGGTCCTTCAGGTAGAGATCGTCGCTCGCGACCTCGATCAGCCCGCCTTTCTCGAAGAAGCGTTCGTTGATCAGCGTCGGCTGCTCGGCCTGCGGCTGCAGCTTCTCGGCGATGTTGAGCAGCAGGATCTGGTTCAGCTGGGTGACCGCCTTGGCGGCCCAGTAGTAGCGCCGCATCAGCGCCTCGCTGGCCTTGCGCTGCGACTCGCCGACATAGCCGAAAGTGGCGGCCACCGCGGTCTGGAGGTCGAACACCAGCCGGTCCTCGCGCCGGTTGGCGGTGACGTGCAGGCGGGCGCGGATCAGGCTCAGCAGCGCCTCGTTGCGCTTGATCTGCTGGATCTCGAAGGCGGTCGCGAGCCCGTTCCTGGCGAGGTCGTCCCAGCGGTTGCCGAAGCCCGCGGCCTTGGTCATCCAGAGAATGGTCTGGAGGTCGCGCAGGCCGCCCGGGGATTCCTTGCAGTTCGGCTCGAGCGCGTAGGGCGTATTGTCGAACTTCTGGTGGCGGTGCCGCATCTCCTGCGACTTGGCGGTGAAGAAGGCCTGCGGGTCGATGGCGGCGAAGAAGTTCTTGCGGAAACTCGTGTAGAGCTTCTTGTCGCCGATCACCAGGCGCGACTCGAGCAGCGAGGTCTGGACCGTGACGTCCTTGGCGGCCTCGCCGAGGCATTCGGCGACCGTGCGCACGCTGGAGCCGATTTCCAGCCCGGCGTCCCAGCACCGGCCGATGAAAGCCTCGAGACGGGCGGGCTCGATGTCCGTGCCGTCACCCTCGGGTAGCAGCAGCAGGACATCGACATCGGAGTAGGGGAACAGTTCACCGCGTCCGAAGCCACCGACCGCAACCAGCGCCAGCTGCTGGCCGAAGCCGGCGTCCTGCCAGAGCGCACCTAAGGTCTCGTCGGCCAGCGCCGCCAGTTGCCGCAGCACGGTGTGCACGCTGCGCGTGGGGGCACGCGCGCTGCGCAACTGGTCGAACAGCGCCAGCTTGTGCGTGCGATAGGCGTCGCGCAGCGATGTGATGTCCACGATCGGCGCCTGGAGAAGCGGCCGCTTCAAGCCGCGGCGGTGACGAAGGCCGGCGGCGGCGGGCTGCCTGCAGAGAGCGTGAGCACCTCGTAGCCGGTCTCGGTGACCAGCACCGTGTGTTCCCACTGGGCCGACAGCGAGTGGTCGCGGGTGATGATGGTCCAGCCGTCGTACTGGCCGCCCTTGGCGTCTTCCTTGATCTCGCGCTTGCCGGCGTTGATCATCGGCTCGATCGTGAAGGTCATGCCGGGCTTGAGCTCCTCAAGCGTGCCGGGCCGGCCGTAGTGCAGCACCTGGGGTTCCTCGTGGAAGCCGCGGCCGATGCCGTGGCCGCAGAACTCGCGCACCACCGAGAAGCCGTTGCTCTCGGCGAAGCGCTGGATCGCGAAACCGATGTCGCCCAGGTGGGCGCCCGGCTTGACCTTCAAGATGCCGTGCCACATCGCGTCGTAGGTGAAGGCGCACAGCCGCTTGGCCGCGATCGAGGCGTCGCTGACCACGAACATCCGGCTGGTGTCGCCGTGCCAGCCTTCCTTGATGACCGTGATGTCGCAGTTGACGATGTCGCCCTTCTTGAGCGGCTTGTCGTTCGGGATGCCGTGGCAGACCACGTGGTTGACCGAGGTGCAGATCGACTTGGGGTAGGGCGTGCTGCTGGCGCCCATGTAGTTGAGCGGCGCCGGAATGGCGCCCTGCACCTGCGTGATGTAGTCGTGGGCGAGCTTGTCGATCTGGTTGGTGGTGACGCCGGGCAGGATGTGGGGCGTCAGGAAGTCCAGCACCTCGGAGGCGAGTCGGCACGCCACGCGCATGCCGGCCACGCCCTCGGCGTCTTTGTAGGTAATGCTCATGGCGGAATTATCCCATCCGAGCCGTTAAAATTCAGGGTTAGCGCGGATGGCCCCAGTCAGCGGCCTCTGCCTCATTCTCATGAATCCCAACGCGGCCCTTGCGGCCGACCCGAACGTGACGCTGCCCGTGAACCCGCCTTCCCATCGTGCTGTCCATGCCGCCCCCGTGGTGAGCTTCTTCGAGGGCGGCAGCGCCCTTAGCGATTTCCGGGCGCGGCAGCTG
>NZ_JBFUIU010000916.1:0-3332 GCF_056401695.1 Variovorax sp. P4_D9 | reverse complement strand
CGTCGTCGCCGAGCCGGCCGAGCGGCGCGTGCGAGGCCATCTTCTCCTCGCCGATCGACTTGATCAGGCCGGCGGCCATCTTGGTCATGAAGAAGCCCGGGCAGATCGCGTTGACGTTGATGTTGTACTTGCCCCATTCGGCCGCCAGCGTGTGGGTGAAGCCGATCACCGCGCTCTTGGAGGTGTTGTAGGCCAGGGTCTGCATCTCGGGCGGATTGCCGTTGAGGCCCGCGATCGATGCGATGTTGATGATCCGGCCGGCCTTCTTCGGGATCATGTAGGCGCGTGCGACCTGCTGTGCCAGGATGAAATAGCCGCGCACGTTGAGGTTCATGACCTTGTCCCAGGCCTCGACCGGGTGGTCTTCAGCCGGAGCGCCCCAGCTGGCGCCGGCATTGTTGATCAGGATGTCGATCGCGCCCATGCGCTCGAGCGTCTCGGTGGCGAGGCGCCGGGTGTCCTCCTCCTTGGAGCAGTCGGCCGCGATCCAGCGGGTGTCGATGCCGGCGGCCTGCAGCTCGGCCGCGGCCTGCTCGAGGTCTTCGGCCTTGCGCGAACTCAGCATGATCTTCGCGCCGGCCTCGCCGAGGGCGTGCGCCATCTGCAGGCCCAGGCCGCGCGAGCCGCCGGTGATCAACGCGGTCTTGCCGCTGAGGTCGAAAAGTTTCTGGATGCTTCGTGCGCTCATGATGGTGTCTCCGGGGAAATCAGAGTGTTTGGTAATCGAGCACGCTGCGCGCCTCGCGCAGGCTGCCGAGGAAGGCCGAGACCTCGACGTGCTTCGGGTGCTCGAGGTAGTCCTTGAGCGCCGCCTCGTCGTCGAAAGCCGAGCACAGCACGACATCGCAGTTCGCTTCGAGGCCCGGCGTGCGCACCGCCACCTCGAACTGGCGCATGCCGGGCACCAGGCCCTGGCAGATGTCGAGCCTGGCCTTGAAGGCGGCGGCGTCCTGGGGGTTTTTGAGCTTCCACATCACGATGTGCTTGATCATGGCGAGTCCTTGCTGTCCTTGAGTCGGGAACGAACGTAGATGAGCACGGTGCCGACCGCCACCAGCACCGCGCCGGGAACGGCCATGGCCCAGCCGAGCGCTTCTTCGGTGCGGCCGGTCGCGATGCCGAGGATGACCGCGAAGAGGCCGCCGTAGATCAGGATCCAGATCCACTTCTCCAGCGTCGCATGCGGCTTCGCCTGGGGTGCGCCGGCCATCAGAAAGCCTCCTCGGGCAGCGCGGCGCAAGTCGGATCCCGGCTCTCGACCACGCTGAGCCAGGCGCCGATCTTGGGCAATTCGTAGTGGAAGAAGAAATTGGTGGCGCCGACGCGGCCGGCCGTCGCGGGCGATGCCTGGTCCGCATCGCGCTCCAGCGCACGGTGCGCAACGTCGAGCCAGATCCAGGCCAGCACCACGTGGCCGAAGGCCTGCATGTAGGGCACCGCATTGACCAGCGCCTCCTGCGGATTGCCGGTCGCCCAGGCCTTCTTCGTCGCCGTGCCGAGGCGCTGCAGCGCCTCGCCGAGCGCTTCGGCATGCGCCGCCAGCGCCGGTACCTTGGCGGCACGCGCCATCGTCGTGGTGATGCGTCCGGCCAGCAGCTGCAGGCCGCGCCCGTCTTCCATCAGCACCTTGCGCCCGAGCAGGTCGGCCGCCTGGATGCCGTGCGTGCCTTCGTGGATCATGTTGAGCCGGTTGTCGCGCCAGTACTGCTCGACCGGGAAGTCGCGCGTGTAGCCGTAGCCGCCATGGATCTGGATCGCCAGCGAATTGGCTTCCAGGCACCACTCGCTGGGCCAGCTCTTGGCGATCGGGGTCAGAACCTCGAGCAGCAGCCGGGCGTCGTCGGCGGCCTGGGCCTCGCCGGTCTTCTGCTCGTCGACCAGCCGGGCGCAATAGAGCTCGAGCGCCAGCGCGCCTTCGCAATAGGCCTTCTGCGCCAGCAGCATGCGGCGCACGTCGGCGTGCTCGATGATGCGCACCTGCGGCTTGGCCGAGTCCTTGCCGGCCGGGCCCGCGGGCCGGCCCTGCGGCCGGTTCCTGGCGTACTCCAGCGAGGCGTAGTAGCCGGCCATGCCGAGCATCGTGGCAGCGGTGCCGACGCCGATGCGGGCCTCGTTCATCATGTGGAACATGCAGAACAGGCCCTTGCCGGGCTGGCCGACCAGGTAGCCCACGGCGCCGGCCTTGCCGCCGACCGGGAACTTGCCCTCGCCGAAATTGAGCAGCGTGTTGGTGGTGCCGCGCCAGCCGAGCTTKTGGTTGAGGCCGGCCAGCGCGACGTCGTTGCGCTCGCCGGTCAGTTGGCCGTCGGTGCCGACCATCTTCTTCGGCACGATGAACAGCGAGATGCCGCGCGTGCCGGGAATCAGCTTGCCGTTCTCGTCGGGAATCTTGGCCAGCACGATGTGAACGATGTTCTCGGTCAGCTCGTGGTCGCCGGCCGAGATCCACATCTTGTTGCCGGTGAGACGGTAGCGCGGGCCCAGCGGATCGTCCCGGAAGTCGGCGCCGTCGGGCACGGCGCGTGTCGCGACGTCGCTGAGGCTGGAGCCGGCCTGCGGCTCCGACAGGCACATGGTCCCCGACCAGCGGCCGGCGAACTCGTTCTTGGCGAACACCTCCTTCTGCATCTCGGTGCCGTGCACCATCAGCAGGTTGGCATTGCCGCTGGTCAGCATGTTCGCGCCGATGCTGACCGAAGCCATCGCAAAGAAGCTGTTGGCCGCCGCCGACAAGGTGTAGGGCAGCTGCATGCCGCCGATCTCGTAGTCCTGCGCCGCGCTCAGCATGCCCGACTCGACGAAGGCCTTATGGGCATCGTGCGTGGCTTGCGGCAGGATCACTTTCTCGCCGTCGAAGTGCGGCTCCTGGGTGTCGACGATGCGGTTGTTCGGTGCGTACTTCTCGCGCGCGATGCGCTCGCAGGTGTCGAGCACGGCGTCGAAGGTCTCGCGCGAGTGGTCGGCGAAGCGCTCGCGCTCGGCGAGCGACTCGGCATGGAGCCAGTCGTAGAGAAGAAAGTCGAGGGTGGGACGAGGGCTCATGGAGAGATCCGCTGGACTAGAGTTTGGATTTCGATTCTGCCGCAGCAGACGGTTCCGAAGGCCGGCGTGCAATGGTGCCCTGGGCGAGCGCGCAGAGCTTCTCTTCGCCGTCCTTGACCGCGAAGACCTCGCAGGTACAGACCGCCTGCGCGGGGCCGACGTGCACGGCTCGGGCGCGCGCAATCAAACGTTCGCCGATCGCCGGACGCAGGTAGTTGATCTTGAACTCGGCCGTGACCACCGGCACCCCCATCGCGGTGCCGCCGGCAAAGATCAGTGCGTTGTCGGCC
>NZ_JBFUIU010000915.1:0-3340 GCF_056401695.1 Variovorax sp. P4_D9 | reverse complement strand
ACCGCCATCAGGCGAATCTCTTCAAGCGTTTTGTGATCCAGCGTGCGGCCATCTCGTTTCATGCGCTATTGAATCATCAATTCGATTGTCGTGGTGATCTTTTGTAGCCTAAATTATCGACTGCTGAGTAATGAGTTGTCTGTGGCTTTTGGGATCGACAGATCTGCCTCTGACCGTTGACTGAAGGTGGCAGCTCGCGAGACGCGGCCCGGACCCATCAATCAGGTGCCCGGTCTGGAGGCTTGCAGCGCGTGGTCTGATGGCATCCGTCCTTGGCCCGTCTCGAGGTTCAGTGCGCCGTGGTCTGCGCAACCGGCGTCTCCGTATGCAGCGCGCAGCGCCATTTCTCGCCGTCCCGCACCCACGTCGATGTGTCGTTCATGTCCTCAGTGACAACGTCCTTCTTTCCGCGTGGCGAGATGCCCTGCCTTACCCGATAGCTAAGAACCGCTGTGGTGTCCGTCGGAAAGACGACCTCAATATCGTTGAGCTCGAAGGACCTGACAACCATCGAGCCTTGCTCGGCCATCTTGCGATAACCCGCATGATCGAATTTCATTGCGCCGTGGGAACTGACCATCATCGCTGGCTCGGTGAGCAGATCGATAGCGACGTTCGCGTCGTTGTCGACGATGGACTGCCAAAACTTTGTCTCGAGGCCGATCAGCGTTTTGCTTGCAGTTTGCATTTCCGTACTCCATTTTTCGGGACCTCGAGCATTGGAATTGGAGCTGGATGATGGTGTCAGTCGGCGCTTTCGAGCGAAGTAGGGCGTCTCTTACTCATTGTGCCTGCTGATCGGCTCGCATTGCGGCAAGCGTCAACCCGATCTCCTTGTGGATGAGCTTCGGCGCTGCTTCCAGGCACGAGCTTGCGTTTGAGCGGACCGCTTTCAGGTCGGGACGGCAAAGGAAACGCCCGCGATCAGCGAGGTGCGAAACGTCGGGGTCCGGTCACCAGCGGGTCAGTTCCACTGATCGCAATAGCGTCCCAAATCACTCGTTCGGAGCAGGCCAGTCTGGCGGCCCAGTGGCTCACTTCCTGCGGGGGCTGTCTGGATCGATCGGGCGATTCGCGCGTTCGGGGTCGTCATTGTTGTCCATGGGTGCGCAAGGCGAGGTTGGCGAAGGGCGTTCATCGTAGCGGAGTGGGTGTCGACGCCTGGCGTCGCGCACTTGGCGCGGCAGTGGCGTCACTGGTTCAGTCGCTTCGTTCTGTCGCTTCGAAGCCGATAGAGTAGTTGCGCGACATTTGCGCAACTCTTGAAAGCACTCCTAGGCAACATGCTGCGAAAACCAACAGGGTGGACGCCCTACGTCATTGATTTAAAAGCACTTTTCTTCTGCTCGTAAGGCTACGAACCAAGGGGTCGTGGGTTCAATTCCTGCCAGCCGCACCATAATCGGCAAGGGTTAGCACGTTAGTGCGTGCTAACCCTTTCCCGTTTCCGGGTTCTGATGCCCCGAAAAATGGTCCAGCGATGCCCTTCGTGCCCCTCGAATGGCCAATTTCGTAGCGATTGCCAACCCGTTGCAGGCCGTCATACGATGTCGTTCATGTGCGAAATAGAAGCCCAACCCGAATCGAGAACTGACCGCGAATGAGCTCCGAGCGTGCCGAACTCGCACGAAAGTTTCATCGAGACTGGTGGTTTCGCGATCTCAGCCTGGGGCGCTGGACGCAACGCTTCCAGGCCCGATTGGTTGCTCGGCGTCGGCGTCCCTTCGCGTTCTTCGATCCCGCGGCCCGAGAGTGCTTCATCCAGCTCGTCCCGACGCAGGGGCTGGCGCTGGAGATCGGCCCGTTCGGCAATCCGGCACTGCATGGAGATCATGTGCGCTACGCAGACGCGCGGTCGACCGAGGAACTGAAGGCCGTCGCGAAGGATTACGGCATGGACCCGGATCGATGTCCACCCATCCACTACGTCGTGACCGAGACGCCGCTGGAGGACATTCCCGAGCGATTCGCATCGGTCTTCAGCAGTCACTGCATCGAGCATCAACCCGATCTTGTGCAGCACCTGCGGGCAGTCGAGAAACTGCTGGAGCCGGGCGGTGCCTACTACCTGGTCATTCCGGACAAGCGCTACTGCTTCGATCACTTCTGTCCAGAGTCGACCATCGCCGACGTGATCGCGGCGCACGCCGAGCGCCGGACGACTCACGCGTGCAAGTCCTTCGTCACCCAGCACCTGCTACAGGCACATAACGATGCAAGGCGCCATTGGGCGGGTGACCACGGCGAGCCCTCTCTCATGCTCAGCCCGGGGCGGCTCGATGACGTGATGAGCATCGCGCGAAAAGGCGCTGCAGGCGAACATTACGTGGACTCGCATGCCTGGCAGTTCACGCCGGAATCGTTCAAGGAAATCTGCAGGATCCTTTACGAAGGCGGAAAGATCGGGTTGCGACCCGTGGTCGTGTTGCCTACCGTATTCAACAGATTCGAGTTTTGCGCGGTCCTGATCCGCGAACGGCCGGCCTGACCGCAGTTCGCTAGTTGCCTACGGCCAAAGCGCCGGCCTAAGTTTCACGCCTTCGCGACCCGCGTCGATCTTCAGTCTTGAGGTTCAGTCTTGAGGTACATCTTCGCCTGCATCCATCCCCGCCCGTAGATCAGCTGCTCAGGTGGCTTGGGGAACCGGGTGTGAAATTGCTTGAGCGCCTGTCCCCTCCCCGCGACACCTCCGCGGCCTCCGTAGCCTCGTACTCCTGCTGCTCGACGGCGCGCCGCTCGCGCGCACGCTCCTCGATCTTGGCCTTGGCTTGCGCGATGGCGCCCAGGCGCTTCTCGCGCCGCGCGATCTCCGCCGGCACATCCAAGCCGTCATTGACAGAATTGACAGGACGGCTGCCGCTGTCTTCGGCCAGCTTCAGCAACTGCTGCACTTCTTCGCGCAGTTGCGCCTCGATCTTGTTGGCGTGCTCCCAGGACAGCGCCTTGTGCTTGCTCGCATTGGCCGCGATCTTGGTGTCGTCCAGTGAGATGTTGCCCAGCTTCAGGCACTTTATCTCGCGCGCCAGCACCAGCACCTGCGAACAGCGCCTCGATCTGTGGCAGAAAGCGCCGCCGGAACGTGGCGATGCTGTCATGGTCGGGCTGGGTATTGGCGGCTATGAGGCGAAATGCCACCGAGTCGTGGCAGGCCCGCTCGATCTTGCGGCTCGAGTGCACCCCGGTGGCGTAACCATAGACCAGCAAGCCCAGCAGCATCGCCGGGTGGTACGCATTGCTGCCGCGTCCCGCGTATTGCCGCACCAGCTCACTCAGGTCCAACTGGTCGATCACCTCCACGACAAAGCGGGCCAGGTGATCCACAAAGCGGGCCAGGTGATCC
>NZ_JBFUIU010000914.1:0-3340 GCF_056401695.1 Variovorax sp. P4_D9 | reverse complement strand
GGGCCTGCCCGCCCATGCGGCCGGGTATCCTGACAAGCCGATCCGCCTTGTGGTGCCGTTCCCCGCAGGTGGCGCGACCGACCTGATGGCACGCACCATGGGCCAGAAACTGGCAGCACGACTCGGCCAAGCCGTGATCATCGACAACCGCGCGGGCGCTGGCGGCGGTATCGGCGCCGAGGCGGTGGCGACCTCGGCCCCCGACGGCTATACGCTGTTGTTCGCCACCATGGGGTCGCTCACCATCAACCCGAGCCTGTATAAGAACCTGCGCTACGACCCAGTCAAGAGCTTCGAGCCGGTCACGCTGACGCACAACACGTCCAACCTGCTCGTTGTCAACCCGAACGTGCCCGCCAAGTCGGTGGCCGAACTCATCGAGCTTGCGCGCAAGAAGCCCGGCGAGCTGACCTTTGCATCGGCGGGCAACGGCACCACCAGCCACCTCTCTGGCGAACTCTTCAAAAGCTTGGCCAAGGTCGACCTGACGCACGTTCCGTACAAAGGGAGCGCGCCCGCGATGACCGACTTCCTCGGCGGCCGCACCTCGATGATGTTCGACACCGCCTCGAATTTCGTCGAATACGTCAAGACCGGGAAGGTGCGCCCGCTGGGGCTCACCGGCCGCAAGCGCCTGCCGACCATGCCGAACGTGCCCACCATCTCCGAAACACCCGGCATGGGCGACTACGAGATGTCGCTCTGGCTCGGCGTGCTCGCGCCCGCCGGTACGCCCGAAAACATCGTCGCAACGTTGCATGACGAGATCGGCGCAGCCATGTCGTCGCCTGACATCATCCGACAGATGGCCGATTCCGGCATCGAAGTTCGGCTCAGCACACCGAAGGAATTCGCCGCGCTGATTCGCACGGATACAGCAAAGTGGTCAGAGGTCGTAAAGCGCTCAGGCGTGCGCCTCGACTGATTTCCGATCGCCAGCCGTCTCGTCACCCGCGAGACGGCTTCTTTCCGACGGCAGCGTTCGAATCTTGGACAGCAAGCGTCAGGACCGGACGCGACCCACGAGTTCTTCGACGAGCATATCCATCCCAACGAGGCGCGCTACTACATAGGAGCTGGACGCATTCCGCCGCTCGGGCAATGCCTGACGGGTGACACCATTGATCGAGGAAGTCAAGCCGCTGGCGCGCGAGGCCGGCTTCTGGAACATGTTCCTGCCGCACGACTACCGCGGCATGTCGAGCATATCCAATCTCGACTACGCGCCGTTGTGCGAAGTGATGGGCCGCGTGTCCTGGTCGGGCGAGGTATTCAACTGCTCGGCGCCCGAAACGGGCAACATGGAGACCATCGAGCGCTACGGCACCGAGGCGCAGAAGGACGAATGGCTCGAGCCGCTGCTTGCTGGCCAGATTCGGTCCGGCTTCCTCATGACCGAGCCGGGCGTGGCCTCGTCGGACGCCACCAACATCCAGTGCACCATCACGCGCGACGGCGACGAGTACGTCATCAACGGCCGCAAGTGGTTCTCATCGGGTGCGGGCAGCCCGCGCTGCAAGATCTTCATCGTGATGGGCAAGACCGACCCCGAGGCGCCGCGCCATGCGCAGCAATCGATGGTGCATGTGCCGCGCGACACGCCCGGCGCGAAGCGTGCTGCGCCACCTCTCGGTGTTAGGCTCGACGATGCACCGCACGGCCACATGGAAGTCTTGCTCGAGAACGTGCTCGTTCCGGTGAGCAACATCCTGTCGGCGAAGGTCGCGCTTTCGAAATCGTCCAGGACAGCGCCTTGGCCCGGGACGCATCCACCATTGCATGCGTTCCATCGGCGCCGCCGAGCGCGCGCTTGAGCTGATGTGCGACCGGCTGCGCTCGCGTATCGCCTTCGGACGCCCTCTTGCCGAGCAGTCGGTCTGGCACGAGCGCATCGGCGAATCGCGCTACCTGAACGACCAGGCTCGGCTGCTCACGCCTCAATGCCGCCTGCAAGATGGACACGGTGGGCAAGAGGGAGGCGCGTGCTTGGGCTTGTGGTTCGCCGAGGCCTATGCGCATCAGCGCACCGTGCGCATCGTCGACGGGCCTGACGAAGCGCACAGCAACGCCATCGCCAAGCCGGAGTTGGCAAGGCGCGCGGCGCCGGCGCGCGTCTGAATCGAAGACGGGGCAGGACGGCCAGGCTATTGCGCCCTTTGCCTTGGGGCCAAGTCGGTCAAACGCGCTCAAGAATGATCGCGATGCCCTGCCCCACGCCGATGCACATGGTGCACAGCGCATAGCGGCCGCCCTGCTTGTGCAGCTGGTTGATGGCGGTGGTGGCCAGCCGGGCGCCGCTGGCGCCCAGCGGATGGCCCAGCGCGATCGCGCCGCCGTTGATGTTGACGCGCGCATCGTCGTCCTTGAGGCCCAGCAGGCGCAGCACCGCCAGGCCCTGCGCGGCGAAGGCCTCGTTGAGCTCGATGACGTCGATCTGGTCGAGCTTCAGGCCCGTGAGCTGCAGCACCTTCTGGGTCGCCGGCGCCGGGCCGATGCCCATGATGCGCGGCGCCACGCCGGCGGTCGCCATGCCGACCACGCGGGCGCGCGGTGTCAGGCCGTGCTTCGCGGCGCTGGCCTCGTCGGCCAGCAGCAGCGCCACCGCGCCGTCRTTGACGCCGCTGGCATTGCCGGCGGTCACGCTGCCGTCGGGACGCACCACACCCTTGAGCTTGGCCAGCGCCTCCAGGCTGGTCTCGCGCGGATGCTCGTCCTTGCCGACGATGATCGGGTCGCCCTTCTTCTGGGCCACGCTCACCGGCACGATCTCGGCATCGAAGAAGCCCGACTTCTGCGCCGCCACGGCGCGCTGCTGCGARGCCAGCGCCATGCGGTCTTGCGCCTCGCGCTCGATCTTGTAGTCGGTGGCGACGTTCTCGGCCGTCTCGGGCATCGAGTCGACGCCGTACTGCGCCTTCATGAGCTTGTTGACGAAGCGCCAGCCGATGGTGGTGTCRTAGACCGCGTTGTTGCGGCTGAAGGCGCTCTCGGCCTTGGGCATCACGAAGGGCGCGCGGCTCATGCTCTCGACGCCGCCGGCGATCATCAGGCCGGCCTCGCCGGCCTTGATCGCGCGTGCCGCGGTGCCGACCGCATCGAGGCCCGAGCCGCACAGGCGGTTGATGGTGCCGCCGCCGACTTCGATCGGCAGGCCGGCCAGCAAGGCCGCCATGCGCGCGACGTTGCGGTTGTCCTCGCCGGCCTGGTTGGCGCAACCATAGAGCACGTCGCCGACCGCCTGCCAGTCGACCTTCTTGTTGCGCTCCATCAGCGCCTTGAGCGGCACCGCGCCGAGGTCGTCGGTGCGCACGCTGGAGAGGGCGCCGCCGTAGCGGCCGAA
>NZ_JBFUIU010000913.1:0-3349 GCF_056401695.1 Variovorax sp. P4_D9 | reverse complement strand
CGACCTGCATCCAAGCACGCGCGGGCGCAACACGGTCGACATCGATTCCTTTCCCTTCCAGATCCCGCTCGGCGCGCTGCTCCCGGTGCGCGTCGACAACCTGCTGCCGGCCTGCAAGAACCTGGGCACCACGCGCATTACCAACGGCGCCTATCGCGAGCACGCGACCGAGTGGAGCGTCGGCGAGGCTGCCGGCACGCTGGCTGCGTTCTCTCTGGCACGCAAGGTGCCACCGCGTGCAGTGCGCGCCGACGATGCCCATCTCGGCGACTTCCAGCGCACGCTGGAACGGCAAGGCGTGCTGCTGGCATGGCCGAGCTTCGGTGCGCTGACGCCGACCCAAAGAGTCGGTTACCAGCACGCCGCGCGTTGACCCAGGGCTCAGTCGCGCCCGACTTGTTTCAACGACGCAGCAGCCAGTTCGACCATCCGCGTGCCCAGCACCGAAGGCGCGAAGCCCTCGTGCGTGAGCGCGTAGATGCCGAGCGACGGACTGCCGACGATAGGCCGGAAATCCAGTTCGTCGCTGCGGAAGGCGTGGGCCGTCAGGTCGTCCACGATCGCGACGCCGGCACCACAGGCGGCCAGTGCGCAGGCCATCTGCCCCGAGCGCACCTCGACCGAGGACGCTGCCTCCGCCTTGCTGCTGGCGCACCAGTCGGCAATGATGCGGCCCTGCGGCGTGTCTCGACTGAACGAGATCAGACGCTCGTTCAGGACGTCGCGCGGATGCAGCAGGCGTTTCGACGACAGTGCATGACCCCTGGGGAACACGCAGACCAGGCGCCACTTTCCCACCGGCTTCGATGCCAGCAGCGCGTTGTCGGTCGGGATGGTCGAGATCGCGACGTCCGCTTCGCGGCTGGTCAGACGGCTCAGCATCTCGCGCGTCGGCAGCGTCTCGAGGTAGATCCTGGCCGATGGATATTCGCTCGCCAGCGATGCCACGGCGCGTGGCACGGCGACTATCGCGGTGCTCGGGCTGGCGAGTACGCGCAGCGACAGCCGCGCACCGGACTTGAGTTCCTCGGCGCGCTCCGACACCCTCCGGATGCCGCCATACACCTCGGACACCTCCGCGTAGAGGGCCTGCGCCTCGGGTGTAGCCAGCAGCCGTCCTTTCCTGCGCTCGAACAGCCTCAGACCCAGTTGCAGCTCGATGTGCGCGAGCATCCGGCTGATGCCGGGCTGCGAGACATGAAGCAATCTCGCGGCGTCGGTGACGGAGCCGGCCAGCATCACAGCGCGGAACACCTCGATTTGTCTCAAGTTCATGGGGCCTCCGGATAACCCGATGTTATGGGATTGCCTGTTCTTGGTATTGGCGGGTGAAGTGGGGGGTTCTTATGATCGATCGAACAAGCCAAGATTCTGGAGACCGCGAATGAATACACACCTTCCGACAGTCAGCCGACGCACCTTGCTTTCCTCCGTCGCGCTCGCCCTGACCGCCGTCCGTGCTGGACCTGGCTGGGCGGCCGACGCATGGCCGACCAAGACGGTGCGCATCATCGTTCCGTTCGCGCCAGGGGGTGGCGCCGACAGCTCGGCGCGCGTGCTGGCCGAGGTTCTGGCGCCAAAGCTCGGCCAAAGCGTCATCGTGGAGAACCGGCCGGGCGCCGRCAGCGCCATCGGCGTGATGGCCGCCGCGCAGAGCAGGGATGGCCACACGCTGCTGATGGGCAGCAACAGCATGGTGATCAACCCGGTGCTGAATCCGTCCATCAGCTACGACGTGGCCCGCGACTTCGACGCGGTCGGCATGGTGTCGGCGCAGCCGCTGGTCCTGGTCGTCCCTGCGTCATCGCAGATTAGCAGCTTCGCTGAACTGGTCGCCGAGGCGAAGGCACGGCCGGGCACGGTCACCGCCGGCAATAGCGGCAACGGCACGCTGGCGCATCTGACGGCCGAGTTGTTCGCGGTCCAGACGCAAACCGCGATCACCAGTGTTCCTTACAAGGGCGAGAGCGCGCTGCTCCCCGACCTGATCGGCGGGCTGGTGTCGTGCGGGTTCCTGAACCTGCCCAGCGTGATCACGCACATCCGCTCCGGTCGCCTGCGCGCCTTGGCCGTGTCTTCACCCGCGCCGGTGGCCGAACTGCCGGGCGTGCCGACACTGCGATCGCTGGGGCAGCCCAGCCTCGAGGTGCAAGGCTGGGCCGCGTTGGTCGCGCCAAAAGGCACGATTCCCAAGGAGGGCCTCGCCCGCCTGGAAATGTTGCTGACGCAGGCCTTGGCGACCGATACCGTGAAGACACGCTTCGCCGCCTTGAGCGTCGAGCCTGTCGTCAGCGGACGCGAGGCCACGGCGCAGTACCTGAAGGCCGAAGGCGCACGCTGGCAGCAGGTGATCAAGGCGCGCGGCATCAAGGCGGACTCATGATGAAAGACAAGATCGTCGGCTATGGCATTGCTTCGACGATCGATTCGGACGTCGTCGTCTGCGGCGGCGGCGTCGCCGGCGCGATGGCCGCGGTTGCGGCCGCCCGCGCCGGTGCGTCGGTGGTGCTGGTCGAACGCTACGGTTTCCTTGGCGGCAATGCCACGGCCGGCGCCGTCGCCCAATTCAACAGCTGGCAAACCGCCAATGGTCGCCGGGTGGTCGCGGGTTTGGCCGACGAAGTGGTGATGCGGCTCGGGCGCTACGGCGGCGCCGGCAAGCACGCGAGCTTCGTGATGTCGACGGGCCACAAGATGGACCGTGTCGAGTACGCGCCCGAAGTACTCAAGCTGGTACTGGACGACATGGTCCAGGACGCCGGCGTGCGCCCGCTCCTGCACGCCAGCGTGCTCGACGTCGGCGCGAGTGGGCGACATATCGATTGCGTGCACGTGCTGACCAAGGGAGGCGTGGTCGAGCTGCGTGGGCGCGTGCTGATCGACGCTTCCGGCGATATCGATGCGCTCAAGCGGGCAGGCGCCACGTTCCTGGAGCTCGACGAAGGCGAGGCCTTGCAGCCGGCCACGATGATGTTTCGCTTCGGACCGATCGACTTCGCGCGTTTCGACGCACTGCCGAAGGCCGAAGTCGCGGCCCTGGCACGGCGCGGCTACGACGATGGGCATCTGGCACGCGCTGCCTTGCATTCGAGCCGTGATCCGTTCAGCGACGACGGCTGGTTCAACATCAGCCGTCTGGGTATCGACGCCACGGACGCGATGGCGCTCGGCGCCGCCGAGATCGAGGGCCGGCGTCAGGCCTGGAAAGCGGCTCAGTTCCTGCGGCAATGCGTCCCGGGCTGCGGAGGTGGGCAGTTGCGTGCCTTCGGGACCCAGGTCGGCGTGCGCGAGACACGCCGCATCGTCGGCGACCACGTGCTGACCAGCGAGGAATTGCTGCGTCCGGAGC
>NZ_JBFUIU010000912.1:0-3353 GCF_056401695.1 Variovorax sp. P4_D9 | reverse complement strand
ATGTCCTGGAACACATCGACGATCCCGTGCGGCTGCTCAGGCGCATCAACGATGAATGGCTCGCCGAGGGTGGGCGCCTTTTCCTGGTCTGTCCGAATGCCAACGCACCCTCCCGCCAGATCGCCGTCAAGATGGGCCTGATCACGCACAACGCAGCCTTGACGTCGGCCGAGGCCGAGCACGGCCATCTGCGCACCTATGCGCTGGATACGCTGGAGCGGGATGCCGCGGCGGCCGGGTTGAGGGTGCTGCAGCGCTCCGGCATCTTCTTCAAGGCGCTGGCGAACTTTCAATGGGACCGGTTGCTCGCGACGGACATCGTCTCCGGGGAATACCTGGAGGGCTGCTACCAGCTGGGCCAGCAGTATCCGGATCTGTGTGCCAGCGTCTTTCTGATGTGCGAGGCGGGTCCGGCGCGTTAGCGAAGCACCATCAGCAGCAGGCCGGTGACAGCCAGCGCGCCGTTCCAGGCCTGCCGCGGCAGCGTGCCGCCGAGCAGGCGCGGGTGCAGGGCGACGCCGCGGCAGACACCGCTGGCGATCGCGCCGGTCGTGGCCAGCATCGCCGCCGTGTGAACGCCGACGGCCGCCAGTGCCAGGGCCAGCGAGCCCGATGCGGTGATCTCCCGCGCCGGATTGTCGGCAAGGCACAGCGGCACCAGCGCCGGCACCAGCATCAGGCCGGCCCCGTGCGCAGTGGCCATCAGGAAGGACCAGAGCGCGATGCCGGCATGGCCGGTCCGCGTGGCGAGAGGCCTGTGCGGACCGGCGCGGCGCAGCAGGCGGAACGCCGCCGCAGCGACGAGCAGCGCACCCGCCAGTCCCTGGACCAGCGTGCGGTCCATCGACAGGCCTCGCACAACGGCCAAGGCCACGACCGCCACCGATGCTGCGTGCCCGATGGCAATCGGTAGCAGGGCGCGTCGCGCATGCGCGCCGTCCCGGGCCCGGACGCCGCAGGCGGCTGCGAACATCCAGCCGCTGGCTGGACTCAATCCATGCAAGGCGCCGAGTCCGGCGATGGCCAGCCAGGGCCAGAGGTGGGTCATGGCGCATTCATCCGGGTCAAGCGTGGCGTGGCAGTCTCAGGCCTGCGCCTGGCAGCACGCGCCGGCGGCAGGCGCTGCCTTCGCGGCCGGGGCCGACGCGTAGCGGTCGTGATGTCGCAGCCATTCCATCCCGTAGCTCGGCGGGTCCTCGTCGCGTCCCTTCGGAACGAGGTCCAGGAAGGCATAGGCGCCCATCATCAATTCCACCCCGCGCCCGTAGGTCGAGTAGGTGTGGAAGACTTCGCCCGCGTCGTCCTTGTAGAAGACGCTGATGCCCGGGGCTTCATCGTGCGGGAAGGGCTGCTTCGCATAGTTGTAGTCGACCTGGCCGGTGGCGCGTTCCTCCGGCGTGAAGCTGACGCCGAAGTCGTGATTGAAGTCGCTGCCGTACGAGGACACCCACTTGAACTGCCAGCCCATGCGCCGGCGAAAGCCTTCGATCTCGGCCAGCGGCGTGCGCGAGACGACCACCAGCGTGAGGTCGCGCTGCGCCAGATGCACGGACATGCCGTCGATATGGTCGGCCATGAAGGAGCAGCTCTTGCAGCCTTCCTCCCACCCTGGGCCGAACATGAAATGCTGCACCACCAGTTGATGGCGGCCTTCGAAGAGGTCGGCGAGCGTGCATCGGCTCTCCGGTCCGTCGAAGAGGTAGTGCTTGTCGATCCGGACCCAGGGCAGCGCGCGGCGCTCGCGGGCGATCTGGTCGCGCAGGTGCGTCAGCTCCTTTTCGCGCGCCAGCAGGGTCTTTCGCTCGGCGAGCCATTGGTCCCTGGAGACGACGGCATGGTTCACGGTGCTCGTTGCGGGAATGTCGGTGTTCATCGCGTGCTCCTTCGAATGGTTGCGGTGCGCGCTCACGGCCTGGCGCTTTTCGGGCGACGCACGGCGCGGACCTTGCCGCTCTCTCCGCCGCCGCAGTAGAAGAGATCCGCGCCGTCGGACTCGAGTCCGCTGACGCCGATGCCGGGCGGCATCTCCAGCCGCTCGAGCACGGCGCCGTCGTCCGGATCGATGCGGCGGAGCTCGCTCTCGTCGCCTTCCCAGGTCCCGTGCCACAGTTCGCCGTCGACCCAGGTGACGCCGGTGACGAAGCGGTTGGATTCGATGGTCCGCCTGACCGCGCCGGTTTCAGGGTCGATCTGGTGGATCTTGCGGTCGCGGTACTGTCCGACCCACAGGCTGCCCTCGGCCCAGGTGAGCCCCGAGTCGCCCCCGTGGCCCGGCGTCGGGATCGACGCCACCACGTTGCCGCTGGCCGGGTYGATCTTGTCGATGCGCTCCTCGGCGATCTGGTACAGATACTTGCCGTCGTAGGCGGTGCCGGCGTCGCAGGCGTGGGCTAGCGTGCGGGTGGGCTCGCCGCTTTCGGGATCGAAGGCGACCAGCCTGTCGCCGGTGGCGGCCCACACGCGCTGGCCGTCGTGGGTCACGCCGTGGACGCGCTCGGCGCCCGCGAAGGGGCCGTATTCACGCACGATCTCGGCCGCCCGCACCGGGGCCTGAGGTCTGTGCTCGCTTGTCTTTCGGGTCATCGTTGGCTCCTTGTGTCGCGCCTCGGATCGGCGCGGTGAGACAACTCTATTCAATCGGGAGCGAAGCGGGGAGTAACAATATCGTCGTGAAACCGGCCAGCGGCGGCGACAGCCAGCGGCGCGCCCGGGTCTGGCCGATCGAGCGCACCCGCCCGGCGGCCTCGAGCTCGACGAGTGCGCGCTGGACGGTGCGTTGACTGGCCCCCAGGGCCAGCGACAAGGCCGAGGTCGACCATGCCGCGCCGTCCGACAGCAGCGCCATCAGCGATGCCTGTTCGCCGTCGATCGGTGGCGCCAGGACGGCGACATCGCGGCCGTCGCGGGGCCCGAGGACGAAGCCTCGTGGCGTCGCCTCGATCGACGCCAGCGTGGCGACCAGCGCGCGCAGGCGCCCGATCTCGACCCGCAGGCGCGCTCGATGGGTCTCGTCGGGGTGGCGGGTGGCGAAGGCGCACGCGATCAAGGTCTCGCGGTCGACATCGCCGGGCCAGGCCTCGGCCAGCGCACGCGCCAGCGCGAACAGCACCGGCCTGCGTGCCAGCGGACGCCACGCGGCGCCGGCGCGCAGACCGCGACGGCAGGCGTCGACCACCAGCGTGCCTGAGTCCAGCAGGGCTGCGACCTCCTCGAGGCGCAGCGCCTGCTCGCCGCCGGTGTCCAGGCGCCGGGCCGCGGGACGATCGAGCGCGGCCCGTGCCTCCGCCACTTCGGCCAGCAGGGCCGGCACGCGTGCGCGGGCGGCCGCCTCGTGCGCGCGGGTGAGCGCCGCC